>USPI01000027.1 GCA_900556535.1 uncultured Eubacteriales bacterium
AAAATCGCGGTCAAAATCGATCCAACTCGTCTCGTGCTTGCCATAAAGTTCCCTCCTGTTAAATTTTTCTGCCAATCAAAACAGGTCGAATGTGTTCGAAACTATACTTTTGCCTCGTGTTTATATAGATTAAATCACATCGGGAAGCATTTTGCAAGCGTTATTTTATTGATTTTATTAAAAATTTTCCAAAGCGGCAGGAGCATACCCATCAGATACGCGACCTCGCCGAAGAAAATGCCGGAGATGACGTCAGCGACGACATGCTGCTTGACGAAAAGCGTCGAAAGGCACACGAGCGCGGCAAAGACGCCGGAGAAGATGCGCCAGCGTGGGCCGACCTCGCTTTTGAGCGACTGGCGGAACACCATGTATGCGAACATACAGTGCATCGAGGGGAAGCAGTTTGTCGGGGTGTCGGTCGTGTAGATGATCGACAGCGCCCACGAAAACGGGCCCGCAACGTTTATTTCGGGGCGCACGACGCAGCTCGGCAGCGCGATGAAGAAAAAGCAGCAGATGACCTCGCCTACGAGGATGCCGGCGGCCATTTTGTGGCAAAGCTCCTCGCGCTGGCGCATGACGACGACAAGTCCCGCGGCCCAGAACACGAAGGTCAGGACGTAGATGACGACCCACTCCGGTCTGAGCGGGATCATGGCGTCAATGGGCAGCGTGACGTTGGTCGCGGGCAGGTTTTTCGTGATCGTTTTCGTCACGCCCCAGACCAGCGCGTGCGTCAGCAGCACCACCGGCAGCACCGCGTATGAGTACGCCGGAAAGTTGTCCTCGATCAGTTTTTTGAGCTTGTTCATATGAGTTCTCCAACTGTGTGTATAGTAGTAGCACAGTTAATATACAACATCGTCTTTAATTTGTCAACCACTGCCGTGGGGGCAGTTCGCCTTGGGATAGTGCGAATACATCTATTGCGGTTGCACGGCTCGCTCGCCGCGAGGGGCAGAGCGCCTTAACGCTTCTACCAATACATTTTTTGCGGCTGCTCGGTTACGAAACTGCCGACGAAACCGTGAAACTGTCGCCTCCCGTGAGTGCGGTCTTGGTCATACCGATTTAGTGCGTCATTGGCTTCCCCTTGAGGGGAAGCTGTCACCGAAGGTGACTGATGAGGTGATTTAAAGCCTTATAATGAGGGATTTAAACACCTCATCCGGCTCTCCGCTTCGCTCCGACCCACCTTCCCCTCAAGGGGAAGGCACTCGCTCGCCGCGAGAGGCAGAGCGCCTTGAGATTTTACCGATACGGTTTTTGCGGTATCTCGGTTACTATTATTCCGACGAAACCATCACAAGCGGGCGAGCATTGCTCGCCCGCTGTTTTGTCTTAGTCGGAAGTCCGTCACCGTGACACGGCAGTGTAATCCACCGCCGCAGTCCGTGGCGCATTGGCTCAACGCCGGTTGCCCCACGGCAGTGGGCAAGGCGCGACAAAAACCTCGGCAGTTCATAATACTGCCGAGGCTTTGGGTTCATATTACGAAGGAGGTATCGACGGTGACGACGGCGAAGTGGCCGGGCATACGCTCCTCGACGGTGCGGCAGATGAGGCTGCGGAAGTCCTCGGCGCTCATGCCGACGGCGGTGTCCATAACGACGTCGAAGATGAGGTTCGTGTGGCTCGGTCCCATGACCATGCGCAGGTCGTGGATGCCGCGCAGCCCGTTCACGCCGCTCAGCGCCTCGTTAAGCGCACTGCGCTCCGCCGCGAGCAGCTCGTTGTCGGTCTCGACGGGGTCCATATGTATCGTCGCGTCGCAGCCGAGGGTCTCCTTGAGCTTGCGCTCGACGGTGTCGATGCTGTCGTGCAGCTCGAAGATATCGCCCCTGCCGTCTACTTCGGCGTGCAGGCTTATCATGAGCCTGCCGGGGCCGTAGTCGTGGACGACGAGGTCGTGCATTCCTATGACTGCGGGCGAGCTCATGACGAGCTGCTCGATCTTGCTCACAAGCTCGGGGTCGGGCGCCTGACCGAGCAGCGGCGAGAGCGTGTCTTTGGCAACGCCCGCGCCGGCGTAGAGGATAAACAGCGCGACGAGCACGCCCGCGTAGCCGTCGATGTTCACGTCAAACAGGTACGACACGCCCATCGACAGCAGCACGACCGCGGTCGCAATGGAGTCCGAAAGGCTGTCGGTGCCGGTGGCTGCCATGGCTGCGGAGGAGATCTTCCTGCCGATGCTGCGGTTGTATGCGAACATATAGACCTTGACGAGTATCGACACGAGCAGTATCGCCGCCGGCAGCAGCCCGATCTCCACGGGCGTGGGCGCTGCTATTTTCCTGACCGAGCTCATGAACAGCTCGACGCCCATGACGACGATCATGATGGCGACCGCGAGACCGGAAATGTACTCGATCCTGCCGTGACCGAAGGGGTGGTGCGGGTCGGGCTTCTTGCCGGAGAGCCTGAAGCCGAGCAGGGATATTGCCGATGAGCCCGCGTCGGAGAGGTTGTTGAAGGCGTCGGCGGTGATGGCGATCGAGCCGGAGATGACGCCCGCCGCGTACTTGCCCGCAAACAGCAGCACGTTCAGGAAAATGCCCAGCACACTGCACAGCGTGCCGTATGCCTTGCGCACCGCCGCGTTGCCGTACTCCGTGCGGTTCTTTATAAATATTTTCGACAGAAGATCAACCATTCTTCCCACTCCTTTTTTTAATCTCGCTTTGACGCACCTGCGGATACGGTTTTTGCGTGGACACGGTATCGAAACTTCCGACAAAACCATAAAGCTTTCGCTTCCCGTGAGCCATGCCTTAGTCAGCAGTCCGTCACCGTGCTTGCGCAGTTTAATCTACCGCCATTGTCCGTAGTGCATTGGCTTCCCCTTGAGGGGAAGCTGTCAGGCGTAAGCCTGACTGATGAGGTGATTTAAAGTCTTTTCGTGGAGGATTTAAACACCTCATCCGGCTCTCCGCTGCGCTCCGACCCACCTTCCCCTCAAGGGGAAGGCAAGTGCCTTGGCAAGTGCTCTGCCGTGTCTTTTCGGCATTTCAAATAGCCAAAACTACTGACCAAACCGTTGCAGTCCGTCACCGTGACACCGCAGTGAAATCTTGCGCCAATGTCAGCAGCGAAATTGCCACAACGGCAAGTTGCCCCGCACCCGTGGGGGTGCGAGGCAAGCATGGTTTTGTCCGTTTTCCCTCAAGGGGAAGTCACCAGCGCACTGAAACAGTGCGAGGCAGATACGGTTTTGTCGGCAGAATAGATACCGTGCTACCGCAAAAAACGTATCCGTAGGTGCGTCAATGCGCCATCAAAAGGTGACGATTTTGTAGTAGGTGTTGGAGGTTTTCTTGTAGACGGCGGCATAGATGAGGGCAAAGACGCAGAAGCTTATGACGGTCGTCCAAATAAGGAAGCTCGTGTTATAGAAGCTGAACAGATAGAGTATCTTGCGGATGAACGGGAACGCAAAGCTCAGATGCAGTCCCGCGAAAATGAGCGGCAGGAAAAACACCGTCAGGAGCTGAGAATTGATGCTGCGCCTTATCTCCTGCTTTGTCATGCCGACCTTCTGCATGATCTCAAATCTGCCCGCGTCCTCATAGCCCTCGGAAAGCTGCTTATAGTAGATGATGAGCACCGCCGCGCAGATAAACACCGCGCTGAGCAGGATGCCGAGGAAAAACAGTCCGCCGAATGCTCCCGCGAAATACGCGCGCTCGGCTGCGCGGGAGTCGTAAACGAGGTAGCTCCAGCTTTCGTGTTCTTCCGGCGACAGCTCTCCGCTTTCGGCCGCGTCGCTTATCATATTTGTGACCTTTTCCTGCTCATCGACATCGTCCGAGCAGTCAAAATCATAGTGCCACTGCATTCTCACGGCGCCGTCCTCCGCCGCGGCAAGCAGCGTTTCAACGCTCTTATCGAAATCCGCGACCACGAGCGTCACGGTCGGCACAATATCGGCGGTGTCGCTTCCGTTTACCAGCGGCATCGTGTCAACGGTCTTTTTGACGGTGAAGCTCAGCGCATCGCCGAGGGACACGGTCTTGAGGTCATAGTCGCAGCGCAGGGTGTGCACGATCGCCTCGCCCTCGCCGAGGGTCTCGTTCGTCCCTGCGGCACGGTTATAGTCGGACAGCGGCACGAGGCGCACGTTCGCGTCCTGTAGTCCGCCGCTGCCGTAGCTCTTGGAAATATCCACCACGCCGTCTTTAAACACGCCCGTCACGACCGCCTGACGGAAATCGAGGACGTTTTTGCGCTCGGTATCGCCGAGTGCGGACACGAGCTTATCGCGCAGCGTACCGATCTTCTCCTCCGACATGACCGAGGCGTCGGCTGTGTGCGTGTAGCCGACGGTCACGTCGATATCGCGCGGGTAGCGGGCGTTCGTCAGGTCGAGCATACCGAAATACAGGCATGAGGTGGAGGAGATCATGACGAGCACCATCGTTGCAAGAATGCAGATGCTCGCAAGCCCCGCTCCGTTTCGCTTCATGCGGTAGGTCATCGACGCAACGGACACGAAGTGGTTGGGCTTATAGTAATAGCGCTTATTCTTCTGAAGGGCTCTGCACAGCATAACGCTGCCGGCGATGAAGATAAGATAGGTGCCGATAATGACCATGATGACGGCGGCAAAAAAGATCATGAGCGCCTTCACGGGCTGGTCTATGCTGACGGCGAGATAATACGCCGCACCGAGCAGGACTATGCCCGCAATGCCGAGCACGGGGTTTGCCTTGACGGGCTTTTCGCCGTAGTTTTCGCTGCGCACGAGCTCCGTTGCGGTCATGCGCATGACGCGGATGATGCTGTTTAAGAGAATGAGCGCGAAAATTATACCGAAGAAGATGAACATATACTCAATGGCAGGGAGCGATATATGCAGGGCATAGTCCGCCGTGCCGCCCAAGAAGTGTGCCATCAGCATCTCCGCGAGCTTTGACAGTATAGCGCCGACGACAATTCCGCCCGCGAGGGAAAGCAGCGCGCAGAAAAGCGTTTCCCATATGAGCACGCGCGTAATATTGCGCTTATTCATGCCGAGAATGCTGTAAAGTCCGAACTCCTTGTATCTGCGGCGAACGAGGAAGGAGTTGCAGTAGAAAAGGAAGATGAGCGCAAACACGACGATGACGTATACACCCAGCGAGAGCGTCTGTGCCGCCGTGCTGCCTCCGACCATACCGTCGAGGAAGCTGCCCGAGGCGAGGTAAAACATGATGTAAAACACCGCCGCGACGCCCGAGGCCGAGAGGATATACGGAACATACAGGCGCTTATTCTTTACGATGCCGCTCCATGCGAGTCTGGGATAAAAGCCGAGCCTCATTTCACTTCACCGCCCGATGCAAGAATGGTCAGGGTATCGGAGATCTTCTGATACAGCTCGCTGTCGCTGCAATCGCCGCGGTATATCTGATGGAAGACCTCGCCGTCCTTAATAAACAGTATGCGTCCCGCGTGAGATGCGGCCTTGACCGAATGCGTGACCATGAGGATGGTCTGTCCCTTCTTGTTTATCTGCTCAAACAGGCCCAGAAGCTCGTCCGTTGACTTGGAGTCAAGAGCGCCGGTCGGCTCGTCGGCGAGGACGATGCGGGGATTTGTTATGAGCGCCCTTGCCGCCGCGGCGCGCTGCTTCTGTCCGCCCGACACCTCGTAGGGGTATTTTTTCAGCAGTGCGGTCAGACCGAGGTCCTTCGCTATCGGCAGCAGCCGCGCGGTCATCTCGTCATAGCGCTTTCCCGCAAGCACGAGCGGCAGCAGGATATTGTCCTGTATCGTGAAGGTGTCGAGAAGATTGAACTCCTGAAACACGAAGCCGAGATTGTCGCGCCTGAAGGTCGCAACGTCGCTCTCCTTGATCTTGCCGATGTCCCTGCCGTCGAGCAGCACCGTGCCGCCCGTGGGCTTGTCAAGGGCAGCCAGAAGATTGAGCAGCGTCGTCTTGCCGGAGCCGGACTCGCCCATTATGGCGACGTATTCGCCCTCCTCGACGCTGAAGTTCACGTTTTTGAGCGCCTCGACCTTGTTTCCGCCAAAGCGCGTGCTGTATACCTTTCTGAGGTTTTCAACAGTCAGTATGCTCATTGGGTTTTACCTCCCGATTTGTCGTTTATCTTGTTTACGCTCTCAGTATACAGCATCGCGCACCGCAAAACCATCGAATCGTCTTACATTTCCCGCCTCATTTCTTACATTAGCGTCACATTTGCCCCGCGCACTCCACTGCGGCTATCCGTCACAGGGCGTTATACTCCTCGTCCGAAACAGGCTCACACCACTCGCTTGAGCAGTCCTCGCCGGGCACCTCGACGGCGATATGGGAAAACCAGCCGTCCTTCTTCGCGCCGTGCCAGTGCTTGACTCCCGCCGGTATCGTCACGACGTCGCCCGCGTGAAGGTTCTGCGCGGGCTTGCCCTCCTCGCAGTACCAGCCCTCGCCGTCAACGCAGATGAGTATCTGCCCGCCGCCGCTTTTTGCATGGTGGATGTGCCAATTGTTGCGGCAGCCGGGCTCAAAGGTGACGTTTGCGAGGAACACGGTCTTTGCGGGGTCGGTGAGCGGGTTGAGATAGCTCTGTCCGATAAAATATTTTGCATATGCGTCGTTGGGCTTGCCCAAGCCGAAAAATCCGCCGTGACCTGCGTCACCATCCTCGGCGTAGACCTCCTTTGCCATGCGAAACGCCGCCCATGCGTTCGGCCAGCCCGCATAAAACGCAAGGTGCGTGAGTATCTCCGCCATCTCTGTCCTGCTCACGCCGTTTGCGCGGGCTGTCGAAAGATGGTACCTGAGCGACTCGTCCGTGAGCCCCTTGCTTATGAGCGCGGTTATCGTGACGATCGAGCGGGTCTTGAGGCTGAGCTTATCCTCACGCGACCAGACCTCGCCGAAGAGCACGTCGTCGTTGAGCTCGGCAAATTTCGGTGCGAAATCGTTAAGGGCATCCCTGCCCGCAGTCTGCTTTACCATTGCATATTCCTCCTTGTTTTTTAAACACCGCACCTTGACGGCGGCGGCATTTATATGGTATGTTCAAAGCATAGCACATAAAGCTGACTTTAGGTCAAGTCTTTTTTTGAAAAGCTTTCGGAGGGGTCTTATGTACACGATAGGTCAGGTCTCGCAGATGACCGCGCTGCCGGTCTCGACGCTGCGCTATTACGACAAGGAGGGGCTGTTTCCCGAAATGGAGCGCACCTCGGGCATACGCCGATTCACAGACCGCGAGGTCAGTGCGCTCAAGGTCATCGAGTGTCTGAAAAAATCGGGGCTTGAGATACGCGAGATAAAGCAGTTCATGCAGTGGTGCGCGCAGGGCGAAGCCACCTACCCCGAGCGCCTTGAGCTTTTCCGCCGTCAGCGCGAGAGCATCGAGGAGGAAATGGAGCGGCTGCGGCGTGCCAAGGCGCTTATCGAATATAAGTGCTGGTTTTACGAGACCGCCATGCGCGAGGGCGGCGAGGCGCGGATAAGAGCGCTGCTGCCCGACAGGCTGCCCGCAGGAATTCAGGAGCTTTACGACTACGCCAACGAACGCGGAGACTACTGCGTGCCCGAGGGCGAAAATTGACCGCAAATTTCTTCCGTTTTACAGCATTTGCTATTGCATGACATTATGTAACCTGATATAATTATTCTCTGAATAGGGTAGAACCAACATAATTCCACCGGAGGGCTTTATTATATGAAGAGACTGAAAAGAGTTCTGGCGCTCATACTCATTGTGAGCTGCCTGCTGACCGCGGGCGCGTATGCCGCCGCGATCCCCGGCGAAGGGCTCGCCGTTTTTGAAGAGGTCGCGCGCATGACGCCGACGACCTTCTCCGATCTCGGCAGCACCCACTGGGGCTATTACGGCATCAAGGTCAGCTATGACAGAGGGCTTCTCGTCGGCGACGCCGAGGGCACCTTCCGTCCCGAGGGCACGGTCACATGGGCCGAGGCCATCGCCGTTGCCTCGCGCATCCACTCCGCGTACTACGCCAACGCGCTCAACATGAATCGCCGCGACGATGAGGCATGGTATATGCCCTACCTGCGCTACAGCGTGCCGCACAAGCTGCTGCCGCCCACGCGCCCTGCCGACGATAAGCTCGCCGAGGTCGTCATAAACCGCTACGACATCGCGTATATGTTCGCGCGCACGGTAGACGCCGAGGATATGCCGCAGATAAGCACCCTCGCCATCACGGACGAGGCGGTCATTCCCGCTTACTGCAAGTCGGATGTCAAGCGGCTCTACTCCGCGGGCATCCTCGTGGGTATGCTCGACAACAGCTTTGCCGGTGAGCGCAACGCCACCCGCGCCGAGATAGCAGGCGTCATCGCCCGCATCATCCTCCCCGCCGAGCGTGTCGGCCATGACTCCAAGGTAAACGCCGACATGGCGGACTATGAGGCAAATCTCGAAAACGACAGCATCTCCGTTCAGATAGGCAAGACCTATTACAGCATCTATAAGCACTATGAGACCGTTGACACCGTCAGCTACAAGGTCTTTGAGTCCGACGATAACGGCAACGCAAGGGCGATATACACCGCCCCCGTCGGCAGCTATATCGACAACATCAGCCTCTATAACGGCAAGGTCTACTTCGCACGCAGCACAAGCGGCAGCGCAAACGGCTCGCTCATGTGCTATGACCCCGCCTCCAAGACCCTCAGCACCGTTTACAGCGGATATATAATCGAGTCGTACTGCTTCTATGACGGCAAGCTCTACGCCTTGGCATTCACGCAGTATGCCGACAAGCCCAACGGCTACGTTTACGCGTTCGGTCAGATCTCCGGCGGCAGCTTTGAGCCGTTCTGGAGCGATCTCAAATACGCCGAGGTCGCAAACTTCGTGCCCTACGGCTGGAACGGCAAGCTCTATTTCAAGCTCGCCGAGAACATCACCGTCAAGGACGCCAAGGGTGAGCGTCAGGTCAGCGTGGATAAGCTCTGGTCGTATGACCCCGTCACCAGCAGCACCGAGAAGGTCGCCGATTATAACATCAACACCAGCTTCTACGACGGTCACGTCATGTACTTCATGGCATACGACAGCGAGGGCAACTATGACCTGAACCTGTACGCCATCTCGCTCCAGACCCCCGGCGTCGTAAAGACCGTCGGCGCATTCCCCGCACCCACGAACGTGCGCAACCGCACGATCTATAAATACGGCGATAAGTTCTACTGCCTGTCGTCGTTTAACCGCAATCTCTACAGCATGAACCGCAGCGGCGAGGCCCGTCTGGCGCTCATGTGCGGCGGCGTGTATAACAGTATCAACTTCACCGCCGACAAGATGGTGCTCATCCCGAACACCCTCGTCACCAGCAACGCGAACGAGCTCAAGACCTACAACGCCCGCAGCCTCTCCAACCGCGCACTTTACGGCGATTGGCTCGGCCAGAGCGTCTACTACGAGGGCGCGCGCTTCGTGCCCGAAAACGGCCAGAGCGTCTATGAAAGCACCGACAGCGTCAGCACCGTGTCCAACCTGCCCATAACCGTCACCAAGGCGTTCATGCGCGGCAACGACTTCGTGCTTCAGACCAAGTATACGAACAATTTCGAGAACGACATCAAGCTGCGCTCTTACATCGTCAGAGTCTATAACGGCAGCCAGCTCGTGGCGTATGACCTCAACAGAATGTCCGGCTATGAGATGAAGTCGCACGCAATACGCACCTTCACCTTCGTCATCGCCGGTGCCGACGTGCTCCAGCAGTTTGACCTCAAGAGCACCGACCTGCGCATAGAGGTCATCCCGACCTACGACATCGTCCCCGAAGCCAAAAAACCCTGACCCGCAGCGAAACGCCCCCATAAAACCCACGACTCCCGAGCTGTCCGCCCGGGAGTCGTTTTTTGTGTGTAAGTGTGTGTTGCGGGTATGTACAACAAGCTGCGTAAATTGATAAGAGCGCGCCGCAAGGGGATATAAAATAGGCCGAAGGACGTTTATCCTTCGGCCTGAGTTTTATCTTATTGCTAATTATTGTCATCCAAGCTCACTTCTTGCTATTCGGCAGCCTTATGTTCGTCCAATCGGAAACGTCGCACCGGCCGTCTTCGTTATCGCCTACCGCAACGACCGTGCCGTCGAATTTGAGACCTACCGTGTTGTACTCGCTCCTTTGTTCAGCGCCCGGAATTATGATTTTCGTAACAACAAGTATAATTGCGAAAACGGCTATGATAGCAGGAATTGCGATAGAAAGAATTCGTTTTCTCTTCTCGGCGGCCTTTTGGGCGGCTATGCGCCGTTCTTCGGCTTTGCGGTCGTTGATGTGAGTGATATAGCCACGCATTTCTTTTTCAAGCGCCTCATCGCCGAATCGAAGAACCTTGTTGTAATTATCTCTGTCATCAAACGGTTCGGCGCAATCAACTAATTCTTTGCGATTCGTTACCTGCAATTCCGCCATGAGCTTGCCGAGGTATGCCTGAGCATTTTCGGGATTCTAGTCAAGCACCTTTTCACAATATTTATCTGCTTCTTCCCACTCTCTGTCCTCGAGGAACATAAATGCGCGCTTCAAAAGCGGGGCAACTGCCGTTCCGCCTCTGTTTACGACGACAGTCTCTTTATTTTTGAAGCAGGGAATGAGCGTCTTTTTCTGTTCTGACGTGATAAGCGCAAGTTAGCGGCTCCACTCGTTTTTGACCCAAACGGCATTGAAATTATCATAGTCCGTGCCGACGACTATCATGACCCGCGCGGAATTGAGTGCAGCAAATATGTAAGACTCGTATTCAACGCCGAGCTTGCCCTCAAGACTGATGCGCGAGAAAAACACTCGGTATCCCTCGTTCGTAGCTCCTTATAGCTTATGAACACATCATAGGGCTCTTCCTTGGATGAGACCTCGATTATACTGCGGCGCAGCTCCTCAATGGCTTTTGCCTCGTCACGGTATACCTTGCGCGAGATAGCATCGGAATTTTCCATGACGAGCTCAAAATTCGGATCTTCCAAAACGCTGTCAAAGCTCGACCTGTGGCATGTGGGAACTTTGTTGCCTGTAGCGGGATCGTCAACATACTCGATTCCGAATTTACACAGTATAAGCCCCCAATACGCCTCAGCTTCGGTGTCAAAATCGGCAACGATGCTCTCATACACGCCTGCCGCTTTGTCAAATTCGCAGGCAGCACGCAGACGGTTAGCGCGCTCGAATAGCTTTATCTTTTTCTCGTTGTCAGCATTCGGAACAGTCTGTTTCGTTCCGCAGTATTCGCACTCGGCAACGGTCGTACCCTCTTCAATCCTGAGGTCGCCGCCGCACATTTTTCATTTTATAACTGCCATAACGTTCTCCT
>USPI01000028.1 GCA_900556535.1 uncultured Eubacteriales bacterium
GTGAATTAAAGTCTTACAATGAGGAATTATAAACACCTCATCCGGCTCTCCGCTTCGCTCCGACCCACCTTCCCCTCGAGGGGAAGGCAAGCCACTCGCCGTGGCGGGCAGAGCGCCGCGGACAATGGCGCGAGAATTCACAGCGCCGACACGGTAACGGACTTCCGACAAAGATTGCACTTATGGATTGCGGCAGCTTTACGGTTTGGTCGGCAGAATAGATACCGAGCAACCGCAAGTACCGTATCCGCAAAGTTTTAAAACGAACTGCCCCCGTGGCAACGGTTTAGCCGGCAGCTTCGTAACCGAGCTGACGCACTCACCGTATCGGTACCATCTCAAGGCGCATCGCCTCAACGGTCAGTTGTTCGGCAGCGTTCGACGAGGATCTCCGCGAAGCCCTCGCGCAGCTTGCACAGCTTATTGAACTGCTCGCACAGGTTATAATTCATCGCGCAGTTGAGCCAGTCGATTATCTGACCGAAGCTCTCGCACTTATAAAAGCGAATGAGCGTTTCGAGGCTGTCGGGATCGGCGTTGGTGTTGCCGAAAACGGTGCTGATGTATTTCTCCACAACGGCGCCGCAGACCTTCATAAGGTACAGCTCATATACGCTGCGGTTGGAGGAGTTATAGATATTCAGCACGCTCCGCTTGTGCGCAAGCGCGTACTCCACCGCCTGCTCGAGACAGGCCTCGAGCGAGCTGAAGTCGGAATATTGCGCGATTATATGGTCGGCGGCCTCGATGACGATCTCCTCGACGAGGCAGGGGATATCGTCATAGTGATAGTAGATCGTGTTGCGGTTGAAGCCGCAGCCCTCGGCGATGTCGCGCACGCTTATCTGGCTTATGGGCTTCTCGTTCAGGAGCTTCAGAAAGCTCTTTTTTATCGCCGCTTTGGTAAGATCGCTTTTGGCTTTGTACGGCATGGCACGCACCTCCGAAAAATTTTTGTTTGGTTTATTATATCATACATTCCCCGCCGCGCAAGCACTTTCGCCGCCTCGCGGGGCGCGGTAAAATTTGTTGACATCGTAAAAGCATAGGTATAAAATAAAGTTGTTAAAATCCTGACGATAATTTTAAAATTTGAAATATTCTAAAAGGAAGTGATCAGCACATGAAGCTCACACCCGAACAGCAGGCAATGCTCAACGGCGAAAAGGGAGAGGTCATGGCAAAGGTCGTCAAGACCCTCGTCATGTACGGCGACACCTTCGGCGCCGAACGCATGGTGCCGATAAGCTCGAAATACGGCCACACCGTTATCAGCTTCGGCCTGAAGGTCATGAAGCCCGTCTACGATCTGTATCAGGAGATAATCGACGCCGGGCTCGTTTCCGGTCAGAAATTCACCGCCGATCCCAAGCCGCTGGATAAGCACGTTCCCAGCAATCTCATTGAGGATCTTGTGTTCAAAAAGTTCATGTACACCGAGCAGGATAAGTACGAGGAGCAGCTCCGCGAGCTCGGCATAACGAGCGACGATGACTACACCTGCACCTGCTATCTCGATCAGGTCGGCAACAAGCCCGCGGAGGGCGAGGTGCTCTCGTGGGCGGAGTCGTCGGCGGTCGTGTACGCAAACTCCGTGCTCGGCGCGAGGTGCAACCGCAACTCCGGCATGATCGAGCTGATGGGCTCGATAGCGGGCTTCGTGCCCGAATTCGGGCTGCTGCTCGACGAGAACCGCAAGGCGACCTGGGTGGTCGAGGTCAAATGCAGCAAAAAGCCCGAGGCGCAGCTTCTCGGCTCTGCCATCGGCATGAAGGTCATGGAGGAGGTACCGTTCGTCAAGGGGCTGGATAAGTGGATAGGCACGACGCTCGACGACGAGGCGTGCACCTACCTCAAGGACTTCGGCGCCGCGACCGCATCAAATGGCGCGGTCGGACTGTACCACATCGAAAATCTCACGCCCGAAGCGGTCGAGCAGGGCGAGAGCCTGATAGCCGAGGGCGCGCAGGTCTACGTCATCGACGACGCGGAGCTCGAGCGCGTCAAGGCAAGCTACCCCGTCATTTGGAAAAACCCCGACGCCGCGCCGGAGCTGTGCTTTGTGGGCTGCCCGCACATGACGCTCAGACAGCTCATCGACTGGACTCAGGCGGTCGATGCCGAGCTCAAGAGCAACGGTCTTAAAAAGGTCACTGTGCCCACCGTATTCACCGCGTCCACGCCCGTCATCAAGGAGTTTGAAAAGACGCCGTATTATAAGCAGCTCAAGCGGCAGGGCATCATCCTCAGCTATATCTGCCCGCTGATGTACATGAATAACCCCCTGTGCAAGAAGAAGGCGGTCATCACCTCATCGAATAAGCTGCGCACCTACACGAGCGCGCGCTACTACACCGAGGCGGAAATTCTGCACACCATCACAACGAAGAGGGAGGGCAAGAAATGAAGACTTTCAAAGGAAGAGTAGTCGTACCCGGCACCTGCACCGCCGAGGCGCTCGTGTCCCACGGCGGCTTCAACACGCTCGCCTCGTACCAGATGGGCATGATGTTCGGCGATAAGAAGATGAAATGCGGCGACCAGAATAATGCCGATATTTACAAAAAGCCCATGATCGGCAAGGCGCTGTGCCTGCCGATGACCATCGGCTCGACCACGGGCGGCATGGTGCTCTTCACCGTGTGTGCGACGGGAAAGCAGGCGGCGTGTATGCTGTTTTCCAAGCCCATCGACCCGCTTGCCGCGTCCGGCGCCATCCTCGGCGACGTTTGGACGGATGCGAAAATGCCCGTCGTTGACAGCCTCGGCGACGAGTTCTTGGAGTATGTCAAAACCGGCGCAAAGGTCACCGTCAAGCCCGACGGCGTCGTCGAGGTCGAGTAAACGCCCCCCATAAAATACCGCACCCCGGAGAGTCTTGAACTCTCCGGGGTTTTTGTGGCGCATTGAGGCTGCTACGGATACATATATCTCTGGTAGCCCGGTGTCGAGAATACCGACTAAACCGTAAAACTCTCGCTGCCCATAGGTACTATGCAGATTTGCGGCAGCCCGCTGCTCGCCGCAGGGGCAGTTCGTTTTGACGCTCCTACCTATACACATTTTGCGGGTGCTCGGTTACGAAGGTGCAAAGGAAACCGTTGCAGTCCGTTACCGTGCCGGCGCAGTATAATCTATTTCCAATGCAGGTGGCGAAATTGCCCCCCATGGCAATGGGCGGAGAGCCGGATGAGGTGCTTATAATTTCTTACTAAAAGGCTTAAAATCACCTCATCAGTCAGGCTGCGCCTGACAGCTTCCCCTCAAGGGGAAGCCAAGCCACTGCCGTGGCGGGCAGAGCGCTACCGATAACGGCAGAGCTGTTAAGTGCGCTGTCACGGTGACGGACTGCGGCGGGTTTGTCGGCACTTTCGTAACCGAGCTGACGCAATAACCGTATCGGCACAATCCAAAGGCGAATTGCCCCTACGGCAGTAGCGAGCAATGCTCGCCCCTACAGTGCTGTCGGAAGTGCCGACCATAACCGCACCATTGCCTCCCTTGTGCAAAGGGCAACTGCCGTTGAGGCAATTTCGCCTCCGACATTAGAGACAGATTAAACTGCGCAAGCACGGTAACTCACTGCCGACCAAGACCGCACCCATGGGCAGCGAGAGCTTTACGGTTTCCTCTGCACCTTCGTAACCGAGCTGACGCAAAAAACGTATAGGTACTGCGTAAAATCGCTATTAAAATTAAAAAAATCCGAAGCCGGCGACGGCGGTGGTGGGCAGGGAGAACACGACGGTGCCCGCCTCGGTGTCGGGGCCTGCCTTTTTGAGGATCGCGCCCATTATCTCCGCCTTCTGCTCGGCGGCGGACACGATGAGCAGCACCTCTTTTTCCTTGGCGAGGGTGATGTTGTAAAACCGCGGGTCCTTTTCGCCGGTGCCCTTGGCGTGGATGGTCGTGCCGCCGCGAGCGCCCGCGGCGCGTGCCGCGTTCATGACCATGTCCGTGCAGCCCTCGTTCGTGACCGCAACGATGAGCTCGTGCTCGAAGCTGAGCTCGGGCGGCTGCTTTGCCGATTTATTGTCTGCGCCTAAATACGCCATTGCTTTTCCTCCTCCGATGCTTTTAAGCGGCACGGCGATGACTATCCCGTGCCCGGGCACGCCCAGATGCAGATACCGCCGCTGCGCCTGAATGAGCCGCTCGGTCTTATCCGCATCCGCGACCGTCATCACGATGCGTTTTTCGTTCGATTCAATGCCCAGCAGCTCCATCATGCTCTGCACCGCGGTGCCGTGACCGTGCGCGGACAGCGTGAGCGGCAGCTCAAGCTGCGCGCATATCTGCGTGAGCAGCTCGTGGGCCTCGGGGTTTACTATTGAGATAACGTAGTTCATACGGGACTCTCCTCCCACAGCTCGATTATATCGTAAGCGCCGTAGCTCGGCTCGGGCTCCGCTGCGCGCTTGGCTTTGCCCTCATACATTACGCCCACGACCTGAATGGACAGCAGCGGCATCATTGCGACCATCGCCACGACGCCGAACGCATCGGTCAGCACGTTGCCGCCGAGCGCGGTGCTCGCGCCCATCATGAACTGGAGCATGAAGGTCGCGGTCATGGGTCCGGACGCGACGCCGCCGGAGTCAAACGCGATGGCGGTGTAGATATCCGGCACGAAAAACGACAGGCCGAGCGCGACGGCGTAGCCGGGGACGAGGAACCACAGTATGCTTATCCCCGTGAGCACGCGCAGCATCGCAAGCCCCATCGCAAGCGCTATTGCGATCGACAGGCTCAGTTTTATCGCCTTGCCGGGTATGGCGCCCGCGCTGACCTGCTCTATCTGCTTTTCCAGAACTCCGACCGCGGGCTCGGCGGAGATGATGAACCAGCCCAGCAGCATCGACAGCGGGATGAGAATAAACCGCGCCCCGCTCGAGGCGAGCTGCGCGCCCAGCTCCGCACCGAGGGTCGAGAAGCCGACGTTCACGCCCGTGAGAAACAGCACGAGCCCGACGTAGGTGTACACGATGCCGATGAGGATCTTCGCAAGCGACCTGCCGTGCAGGTGCAGGAGAAAAATCTGAAACAGCACGAATATCGCAACGATGGGCAGCAGCGCTATCGCCATCTCCGCAAGGTACGCGGGGATCGCCGACAAAAACGCCGTGCCTATCTCCGCAGTGTTTGCAAACGACGCGCCCGACAGCCCCGCGACCGCCTCACTGTCGTTGTAGAAAAAGCCGAGGATGAGCACCGAGATTATGGGCCCGACAGAGCACAGCGCGACCAGACCGAAACTGTCCGCCTCGGCAGCCTTGTCGCTTCGTATCATCGAAACGCCGAGACCCATTGCGAGGATGAACGGCACCGTCATCGGGCCCGTCGTGACGCCGCCTGAGTCAAACGCGATGCTCAAAAAGCTTCGCTCGGTAAATGCGGCGAGGAGAAAGATCACCGCATAGCAGGCGATGAGCAGCCTGCGCAGGCTCGCGCCGGTTATGATTCGCAGCATACACACGGTCATGAAAAAGCCAACGCCCACGCCCACGGTTATGAGCAGGGCGCTGTTTTTGATGTGCGGCACCGTCGCCGCAAGCACCTGGAGATCGGGCTCGGCGACCGTTATCGCAAAGCCGAGCAGGAAGCTCACGCCGAGGATGAGCGGGAGGTTTTTCGTCTTGGTCAGCGCCGTGCCGATCTTCGAGCCGATGGGCATCATTGCGACCTCCGCGCCGAGCGAAAACAGACCCATGCCCACGATGATCATCACCGCGCCTATGAGAAAGCACAGCAGCAGATCCGCCTGCATCGGCATCACGAACAGGCACAGCACCAGCACGATCGCAACGATCGGCAGCACCGAGATCGCCGCCTCGCGCGTCTTTTCCGCCGTCGCGGTGTGCGCCATCTCAAAATGCTGCTCAAACTGTTCCTTGTGTTTCTTCTTTTTAATTTCCCTTCACTCCTTTTATTCAATGGCGCTTTAGCGCCGTACATATACGTATATTGCGTGGACACGGTATCGAGGCTGCCGACTAAACCGTATGTGCCTCGCTACCCGTGAGTGCTAACTTTGTCGGCACTCACGACAACAATGTAGGGGCGAGAATTGCTCGCCCGCTTGTTGCGGTTTCGTCGGAATCTTCGTAACCGAGCTGACGCAATAACCGTATTAGCACAATCTCAAGGCGCATTGCCTCCACGGCAGTGGCTTGAGGGGAAGCTGTCAGCGATAGCTGACTGATGAGGTGAATTAAAGCCTTTTGTTAAGGAATGTAAACACCTCATCCGGCTCTCCGCTTCGCTCCGACCCACCTTCCCCTCAAGGGGAAGGCAATGTCTTAGTCATTACGCTGCCTTATCTTTTCAACATTTCAAATAGTTGAAACTACCGACCAAGCGGGCGAGCAATGCTCGCCCCTACGGCGTTGATTGCACTACCGACTAGACTGTAGGGGCGACCATTGCCATGGGGGCGATGCGCCACAGACATTGGCGGTAGATTTAACTACGCCGACACGGTGACGAAGCTGCTAATTAAACCGTATTTGCCGCGCCGCCCGTGAGTGCAAACTTTGGCGGCACCTCCGACGAGAATGTAGGGGCGAGCATTGCTCGCCCGCTGTTGCGCCTTTGACGGAAGTCCGTCACCGTGCCAGCGCACTTAATAACTCTGCCGATGTGCGTGGCGAATTGCCCCTATGGCAATAGCGGTTTCGTCGGAATCTTCGTAACCGTGCTGACGCAATATGCGTATCGGTAAATTCTCAAGGCGAATCGCCCCTGCGGCGAGCAGAGTCGAGGATCTTTTGCTGGAGGCGGACGTATTCATGCGCCTCGTCCTCGCCCAAGGCTCCGAGCGCCGCGGTGATACGGCTCAGCGCCTCCCTGCGCCGCTCGCTTATCATCGCCCGACCCTCCTCGGTCAGCGAAACGATGACCCTGCGCTCGTCGCTGCGGTCGGCACTGCGCTTGACCCAGCCCTTCTTTTCGAGGTGCTTGAGCATCGCCGCAATGCGCGCGGACGTCACGCCCATGTGCTCCTTCAGCTCCGACGGACAGCTCTTTTCGCCCTTCGTCAGCAGAAAGCTCAGCGCGTAATACTCGCCCTCGCACGCCTCGGCAAGCGCCTCGCCCGCCGGCATATGGCTCAGCTGCGCCCGTATATCAAGCATTTTTTCGGCAAGCTGCGAATAGTCCATTGTCCCCTCCTCGGCATTTACCTAACAGTGTTAGCTAAATGATAACACAGCCTCGGTGCGGGCGCAAGCGGATACGGGAATAATATACAGAATGTTCAAAAATCCTAACGCTTTCTTAAGCCCGACGCCTGCAGAGCGTGTAAAAAGATTTGACTTTGCACGGGTCGTGTTCTATATTATATAGTGATAAAGAATGTGAATTTCACGCCAAAGCTATCAAAATTTTGACTGGAGGACAAGACAATGGCTTTAACTGCCGAGCGTTACGCCGAGCTCACCGAGCTTTGCAGACGCTTTAGAATCGACGTTCTGACCGCGATACACAAGGCGCAGTCCGGTCACCCCGGCGGCTCGCTTTCGTGCTGCGAGATACTGACCTATCTGTACCAGGAGCATATGAAGCTCGACGCCGCACACCCCGACGATCCCGACCGCGACAGGCTCGTGCTCTCCAAGGGTCACGCCGCACCCATGCTCTACCGCAACCTCGCCGAGAAGGGCTTCTTCCCCGTCTCCGAGATGGACACCCTGCGCCGCATGGGCGGTCTGGCAGGTCACCCGAGTATGCACATCCCCGGCGTTGAGATGCCCGGCGGTCCGCTCGGACAGGGCTTCCCCGCCGCACAGGGCATGGCGATGGCGCTCAAGCTCAACGGCTCGCCCGCGAAGGTGTATGCCGTTTTGGGCGACGGCGAGCTGGACGAGGGCGTTATCTGGGAGACTGCGATGTCCGCTCCGAAGTTTAAGCTGGATAATCTCATCGCAATAGTTGACTACAACAAGGTGCAGCTTGACGGCACGACCGACGAGGTAATGCCTCTGGGCGACCTTGCCGCGAAGTGGGAGGCGTTCGGCTGGACGGTTCTCGAATGCGACGGTCACGACCTTGAGGCGCTCGACTTCTGCATCAGCGTTGCCGACGGCGCCGTCGGCGCGCCCACCGTTATCATCGCAAACACCGTCAAGGGCAAGGGCGTTTCCTTCATGGAGGGTCAGTGCTCGTGGCACGGCAAGGCGATAGACGATGACAGCTTCGCAAAGGCGATGGAGGAACTTGGAGGTGCGGTCAATGCCTAAGCAGATCAGAGAAGTTTACGGCTCGGCTCTGGCGGAGCTGGGCAATACCAACGAAAACATCGTCGTGCTCGACGCGGATCTTTCCGGCTCGACCAAGAGCGCGATGTTCAAAAAGGCTCATCCCGAGCGCTTTTTCAACATGGGCATAGCCGAGCAGAACATGGTCGCTACCGCGGCCGGCATGGCTGCCTGCGGCAAGATCCCCTTCGTGAACACCTTCACGGTCTTTCTCACGACGCTGGGTCTGCTGTCGGCGCGCGATCAGATATGCTACGCAAACCTCAACGTCAAATTCGGCGGCGCTTACTGCGGAATGTCCGACGCACTTGACGGCGCGAGCCATCATGCGACCGAGGACATCGCCTTCATGCGCGCCCTGCCGAACATGAAGGTCATCGCTCCCGCCGACGAGGCATCGGCACGCTGGGCGACCAGGTACGCTGCCGAGACCTACGGCCCGATGTACCTGCGCCTGAGCCGCGAGACCTACCCCGACCTGTACCCTGCCGACCATAAGTTCGAGATGGGCAAGGGCGAAATTGTCCGCGAGGGCAGCGACGTCACCGTCATCGCCTGCGGCATCATGGTGCACAAGGCGATAGAGGCAGCGGAGGCACTTGAGGCAAAGGGCGTTTCCGTGCGCGTCGTCGATATGTATTCCATTAAGCCCATCGACAGGGAGCTCATCAAAAAGTGCGCCGAGGAAACCGGTGCGATCGTCTGCGCGGAGGAGCACAACATCCACGGCGGTCTGGGCGCTGCGGTGGCGGAGGTGCTCGCGTATTACGGCTGCGGCGCTCCGACGGAGTATGTCGGTATCCGCGACGTGTTCACGGAGTCCGCGCCCTACAAGGAGCTTCTCAAGAAATACGGCGTGGACGCGGACGGCGTCATTGCCGGCATTGAGCGTGTGCTCGAGAGAAAGTAAAAAAACGGCGCCTGTGGGCGCAAAGTGACAGATAAAGAGGGTCATGTATGAAAAGCTATTTTGCTCCGGGCAGAACGGAGCTTGCCGGCAACCACACCGATCATCAAAAGGGTCGGGTGCTTGCCTCGGCGGTCGATAAGGGGATTCACGCCTTCGCGGAGCCGAATTTCGATAACATCGTGCGCATAAAATCCCTCGGCTTCCCCGACATGGAGATAAACCTGCTCGACCTTGACGTGCATCCGGAGGAGTTCGGCTCGTCCTCGGCGCTCGTGCGCGGCGCGGCGGCGGCGATGTATGACGTCGGCGCACGCTTCGGCGGCTTTGACGCGACGCTTGAAAGCGAGCTGCCCACGGGCAGCGGTCTGAGCTCGTCCGCGGCGTTTTCGGTGCTCATGTGCCGCATATTCAACGATATGTACAATAACGGCGAGCTTGAGCCGATGGGCATCGCGCGCATGGCGCAGCAGGCGGAAAACCTCCACTTCGGCAAGCCCTGCGGAATGATGGATCAGCTTGCCTGTGCGCTGGGCAAGGCGGTGTATATCGACTTCCTGACCGGCGAGGTGAGCCCCATAAACGCGGACTTTTCGCGCATGGGACTGACGCTGTGCCTGACCGATACCGGCGGCAGCCACGCGGGTCTTGACACGAGCTATGCCCGCATCCCCGCGGATATGCGCCTTATTGCGAGCTTCTTCGGCAAGGAGCTGCTGGGCGAGGTCGATCCCGCGGAGTTTTACGCCAAGGATTGGGACATCTCCGACCGCCCCGTGCGAAGGGCGAAGCACTTCTTCGAGGAAAACGCGAGAGTTCCGAAAATGCGCGATGCGCTTGAGCGCGGCGACGCGGCGGAGTATATGCGCCTTATGAACGAATCCGGACGCTCGTCCGAGACGCTTCTGACGAACATCGTCACGAGCGTTTCAAACGACCGCAAGCTCGAATCGGGGCTCATTCTCAGCCGCAAGCTGCTTGAGGGCGTCGGCGCGTGGCGAGTCCACGGCGGCGGCTTTGCCGGCTGTGTGCAGGCTCTCATGCCGACGGAGTATTTTCCGAAGTACAAGGCGGAAATGGAGGGGCACTTCGGTGCCGGCTCCTGCCGCGAGCTGAAGCTTGGGTGATAGTATGGAATTTTTGGATAAGCTGCATGATCTGAAGCTCGGCGACGTATCGCTCGGCTCCGTGTTTTCGGCGCTGCTCGTATACCTCATCTGCTACGTCGCAATTAAAATACTGTGCAAGGCGTTTGACAAGATACTCGACGCGAGCAAGCATCTTGACGCAAGCCTCAAGTCCTTTTTCCGCAGCGCGATAAAGGCGCTTTTGTGGTCGGTCGCGGTCATCATCATTGCGGGCACACTCGGCATTCCGGTGACGAGCCTCGTTGCGATGCTCTCGGTCGTCGGCGTTGCGCTCTCGCTTTCGCTTCAGGGACTTTTGTCGAACCTGTTTTCGGGCATAACGCTCCTGACGACGCACCCGTTCAAGGTCGGAGACTATGTCGAAATCGGCAGCAACGGCGGCACGGTATCGAGCATCGGTCTTTTCTACACGGGGCTCAACACCGCGGACAACCGCGTCGTGTACGTCCCCAACGGCACCGTCACGACCGGGCAGATAGTTAACTTCACCGCGCAGGACACACGCAGAGTCGTCGTGTCCGTCACGGCGTCGTATGACTGCCCGACGCAGTCCGTGCGCGAGGCAGCTCTTGCCGCCGCCGCCATGGACGACCGTGTGCTTGCAGACCCCGCGCCCTTCGCCGCCATAGTCAACTACGGCAGCAGCTCCATCGAATACACCGTGCGCGTCTGGTGCAGGACCGCCGACTACTGGGACGTGTACTACACGCTGCTGGAAAATCTGCGCACCTGCTTCGATGAGCACGGCGTCGAGATGTGCTACGATCATCTGAACGTTCATCTCGTGAGCGATAAGCCCGCGCAGGAAAAAGACGGAAATTAAACTAAACAGACCCGCTGTTCGGTAAGATCGGATGGCGGGCCTTTGCGTTTTTTCATTGCCGCAATGCCGATGAAAAATTGACATGGGAATGAAAATATATTAAAATTGCAGGTATGAGAGATGAAAGGGGCGATATT
>USPI01000029.1 GCA_900556535.1 uncultured Eubacteriales bacterium
GCTTTTATAATACTAAAGGGGACAATTTTTTTATGAAGCTCACGAAACAGCGTTTACTCACCCTCGCGCTCGCGCTTTGCATGGTGCTTTCCGCGTTTTTGGGGATATGCTCCGTGCAGGTCGCGGCACAGGAGGATATTTCCTCGTCCGACTGGATGAAATACGTGGACGGAAACACTAAGCTCAGCTCGGTTTCCATTCCCGGCACTCACGACAGCTGCACCGAATTTGTCGCTCTGCGATATATCTTTCAGTGCCAAAACACCGGCATTGCCGCGCAGCTCGAAAACGGCTACCGTTATCTCGATATGCGTCTGGCTCTTGACGGAAAGGGCGACGAGCAGACGCTCATACTAAAGCACAACTTCGCTAAATGCAAGAGCTCCGCTTCCCTGTTTTCAAAGGCGCTGAGCCTTGACGACGTGCTCAAGGACATATATTCCTTCCTTGACGAGCACCCGACGGAGACCGTCATCATGTGCATGAAAGCGGAAAACAGCAAGGACGACGTTGCCGCGGTACAAAAGCTTCTGAATAACGCCATCGAGGCGCGCGAGGAGTCGTGGTATCTGGCAAATGAGATACCGACCCTTGACGAGGTCAGAGGCAAGATAGTGCTCGCTGCCCGCTTTGAGGATAAGCTGGAGCTCGGCGAGGATAAATGCGGTCTGCGCTTTATGTGGGACGATCAGGGCGATCGCACGGTAATTGCCGAGCCCCGCGCCGAGTTTGCCATAAACGAGAATGCCGCTCTTGTCGTGCAGGACCGATATAACTACAACGTTTCCGACAAGACAGACGCCATTACGCTCGGCTTGGAGGACTGCCCGGCATCGGATGAATGCTTTTTCCTCAACTTCACCTCCACGAGCGGAAGCGGCAGGGTCGGACATCCGAAGAAATACGCAAAGAGCATCAACGCCTTTCTGAATGATTACGACTGGCAGGATAATACCTGCTACGGCGTCGTAATTGTTGATTTCGCAACGGAGGAAATTGCGAAAAACATCTACTCGACCAATTTTGATTAAATAGCAAAAAGCCTGCCTAACGGCAGGCTTTTTTGCGTCTTATTTTTCGTGTACGATGAGCTCGAGCACGTCGGGGCGGGCATAGTGACCGATGGCGTCATGCTCCATTTTGCACGCTGCGGGCAGGCTCATATCAAGCTCGGCGTAGATTATTCTCTCCTCGTCCCAGACAGGCTCCGTGAGATAGTGTCCGTACGGGTCAATTACGCAGCTGCCGCCGCGGCAGACCATTTCCGGCTGACGCTCTGCCGCATCGCTCTCGTTGAGGTCTGCGGGATAGGAGGATTTTCGCACTATCATATCCGCATTTATGAAATAGCACTTGCCCTCGATGGCGATGTGCTGAATGGTCGCGTGCCACTCGGGATTGTCGTTGGTGTTCGGGGAAATGTATATCGTGATGCCCTTCTGATACAGAGCCACGCGCGCAAGCGGCATATAGCTTTCCCAGCAGATAAGGCTGCCGATAGGCCCCCACGGAGTCTCGGTCACGGGGAAATAGTCTCGGTTTGCGTCTCCCCACACTACGCGCTCGGTTCCCGTGGGCTTGAGCTTGCGATGCACCTTGAATTTTCCGTCGGGTTCGAAGATGGCGTTACTGTTATAAAGAGTGCCGCTTACGGCGTCGCGCTCGGAAAAGCCGATGCTGACATACGCGCCTGCGCGCTTTGCCGCCTCTGCAAGCTCGTTAAACTCCGCATCGCCGACAACGATCGAGGCGTCGGAGTATCTCATCCAGTCCTCCCTGCCGGCTTCGGTTCTTTTTCCCATGCTGAAGCCGAAATTCATGCCTATCGGGTAGCCGGGGATAAAAAGCTCCGGGAAAACGACGAGGTCGGGCTTATTTTCGGCGGCGGCGTCAACATATTTAACCGTCTTTTCGACCGAGGCCTTCTTATCGAACATAGATGGCTCCGCCTGCACAAGGGCGAGCCGGCAGATTTTTTCGACGTCTTTCATGGGGCATTTCTCCTTTGCAAAGCATGGAAATATTTTAGCACAGGAAAATGCGGTGTACAAGAAAAAAGTGTCCGGAAGTTTTCCTTCCGGACACTGAATTTATAGGGTCAAATTATCTGATGGAGAAGAAAGCGTCCATGCCGGGGTAGGTTGCGACGTCGAACAGCTCATCTTCGATACGCAGAAGCTGGTTGTACTTGCAGACGCGGTCGGTGCGGCTGGGTGCGCCGGTCTTGATCTGGCCTGCGTTGACTGCAACGGAGATGTCTGCGATGGTGGTATCCTCGGTCTCGCCGGAGCGGTGAGAAACAACTGCGGTCCAGCCTGCACGGTGTGCCATCTGGATAGCGTCGAGGGTCTCGGTCAGGGTGCCGATCTGGTTGACCTTGATGAGAACTGCGTTTGCAGCGCCCATGGAGATGCCCTTCTTGATGCGCTCGGTGTTGGTGACGAACAGGTCGTCGCCGACGATCTGGATCTTGTAGCCGAGGCGCTTGGTCATCGTCTGCCAGCCTTCCCAGTCATTCTCGCCCATGCCGTCCTCGATGGAGATGATGGGGTACTTGTCAACAAAGCCTTCCCACATATCGACCATCTGCTCGCTGGTCATGACGGTGCCGCGCTTGGGCAGGTGGTAGCACTTATCTTCCTCGCTGTACCAGTCGGATACTGCGCCGTCGATAGCGATCTTGAAGTCCTCACCGGGCTTGTAGCCTGCCTTTTCCATTGCGGTCACGAGAGCCTTCAGTGCGTCCTCGTCGGACTCGAGGTTGGGAGCGTAGCCGCCCTCATCGCCCACGCCGGATGCGGGAACGACCTTCTTGAGTGCGTGGAAGACCTCTGCGCACATACGCAGTGCCTCCTTCCAGCTCTTTGCGCTGACGGGCATGATCATGAACTCCTGGATATCGACGTTGGAGCCGGTCGCGTGTGCGCCGCCGTTGAGGACGTTCATCATGGGAACGGGCAGGGTCTTGGCGTTTACGCCGCCGATGTAGTTATAAAGGCTCTGACCGGTAGCCTCTGCCGCTGCGCGTGCGCAGGCGAGGGATACGCCGAGAATGGCGTTTGCGCCGAGGCGGGACTTGTTGGGGGTGCCGTCTATCTCGATGAGCATCTTGTCGATGCCGGGCTGATCGAGCACGTTCAGGCCGACCATTGCTTCCGCGATCTCGCCGTTTACGTTCTCAACCGCCTTGCTGACGCCCTTGCCGCCGTAACGGCTCTTGTCGCCGTCGCGCAGCTCGCAGGCCTCGTACATACCGGTGGATGCGCCGGAGGGGACTGCCGCACGGCCGACGGTGCCGTCATCGAGGGTGACCTCGACCTCGACGGTCGGGTTGCCGCGGGAGTCAAGGATCTCTCTTGCCATTACGTCAACGATCTCAAAGTACTGTTTCATTTCGTTATCTCCTTCTTATTTATCCATTTTATTTAACTATAAGCGTTTTGCCGCTCATGACTGCGGGCTGTGTGATGCCCATAATATCGAGCATCGTCGGCGCAATGTCCGAAAGGCGTCCGGAGTCTCTGAGCTTAACACCGTCACAGCATACCACAAACGGAACGGGATTGGTAGTGTGTGCGGTATTTATTTTTCCGTCGGGGTTGAGCATACAGTCGGCGTTGCCGTGGTCGGCAGTCACGCACAGGACCGTGTCGGGCATGCTCTTTGCCGCGTCATACACCTTGCCCATGCATTCGTCAACGGTCTCCACAGCCTTGACAGCAGCGTCGAGAACGCCGGTGTGACCGACCATGTCGCAGTTTGCGAAGTTGCAGATGATCATCTCATACTTATCGCTCTTAATCGCCTCGACACACTTATCAGCGACCGCCGCGGCGCTCATTTCGGGAATGAGGTCGTAGGTCGGGAACTGCTTGGGAGACGGAACGAGGCATCTCTCCTCGCCCTCGCAGGGCTTCTCTACGCCGCCGTTAAAGAAGAACGTGACATGGGCGTACTTCTCCGTCTCGGCAACGCGGAACTGCTTATAGCCCTTTTCCGAGACTATCTCGCCGAGCGTGCTCTCAAGCTTTTCGGGCGGATAGGCAATGGGCAGCGTGAGCGCCTCGTCGTACTGCGCGGTGCAGACGAAGCTGAGGGGATACACTGTCTTTTTGCGCGCAAAGCCGTCAAAATCAGGCAGGTTGAGCGCCCACGTTATCTCTCTTGCGCGGTCGGGGCGGAAGTTCATGAATATGACGCTGTCGCCCTCGTTTATGACGCCGTCAGGTCTGCACACGACGGGCTTTACGAATTCGTCGGACACATCGGCGGCGTAGCTGTCCTCGACCGCCTTGACGGGGTCGGGCTCGTTTACGCCCTCGCCGCAGACGATGGCGTTATACGCAAGCTCCACTCTGTCCCAGCGCTTGTCGCGGTCCATGCCGTAAAATCTGCCCTGAAGCGTTGCTATTTTTGCGTTTCCGAGGCTCTCGCACTTGTCGGCAAGCTGCTTTACATACTCCGCTGCGCTTCTGGGCGGAACGTCGCGTCCGTCAAGGAAGCAGTGGACAAACACCTTGTCAAGTCCGCGGCGCTTTGCCATGTCGAGAGCGGCAAAGATATGCTCAATGTGGCTGTGCACTCCGCCGTCGGAGAGAAGCCCCATGATGTGCAGCGCCTTACCGTTTGCCTTGGCATCATCCATTGCCTTAACGTAGGCGGGATTTTCGAAAAAACTGCCGTCGGAAATTGCGTTGCTTATGCGCGGCAGATCCTGAAACACGACTCTGCCCGCTCCGATGTTGGTATGGCCGACCTCGCTGTTGCCCATCTGACCGTCCGGCAGACCGACGTCAAGGCCGGAGGCGGAGAGCTCGGTGTGGGCGTTTTCGGCAAATATCCTGTCAAGATTGGGCTTTTTGGCAAGGCTTATGGCGTTGCCGCCGCCTGCCGGAGCCATGCCGAAGCCGTCCATTATAACGAGAACGCACTTACTCATTTTCTTCCCTCGCAGCAGCGACGATGGTCGCAAAATCGGCAGGCTTGAGCGACGCGCCGCCTATGAGACCGCCGTCAACGTCGGGCTGTGCCAGAAGCTCGGCCGCGTTCTTGGCGTTCATGCTGCCGCCGTAGAGAATGCTGACGCTTCTTGCGGGGCGTGCGCCGTACATATCGCGGATGATGGAGCGGATGTAGCAGCAGACCTCCTGAGCCTGCTCGCTGGTTGCGGTCTTGCCGGTGCCGATGGCCCAGATGGGCTCATATGCGATGACGCAGCGGCGCAGTGCGGTCGCGTCAACGCCGTGCAGTGCTGCGCGCACCTGATAGTTGATGTGAGCCATGGTCAGATCCATCTCGCGCTGCTCAAGGCTCTCGCCGACGCAGATGATCGGGTTGATGCCCTTTTCGAGAAGTGCGCGGGTCTTTGCGTTTACAAGCAGGTCGTCCTCGCCGTGATACTCGCGGCGCTCGGAGTGACCGACGATGCAGTACTTAACGCCCGCGTCGGAGAGCTGGCTTGCGGAAATTTCGCCCGTGTATGCGCCCTTTTCGTACTTGGAAACGTCCTGAGCGCCGACGGCTATCTTGGCTTCCTTGCCCGCCTTGAGCATTGCCGCAATGTTGACTGCGGGAACGCACAGAACGGTCTCGCAAGACTTGACCTTGGGCATGAGCGGCTTTATCTCGTCGATAAAGGGCTTAACGTCACTCACGAGCATGTTCATTTTCCAGTTGCCGGCTATAATTGTCTTTCTGTATTTGGTATTCATGATATACCCTCCTTATTTATCAAGCAGGCAGGCTACGCCGGGCAGCTCCAGTCCCTCAAGGAACTCGAGCGAGGCGCCGCCGCCGGTGGAAATGTGGGTCATTTTGTCCGCAAAGCCGAGCTGCTCGACTGCCGCGGCGCTGTCGCCGCCGCCGACGATGGTCACGGCGCCGGACTCTGCGAGTGCCTTGGCAACGGCTCTCGTGCCGACCGCAAAGGCTTCAAACTCGAAAACGCCCATGGGTCCGTTCCACACTACGGTCTTTGCGCTCTTGATCGCCTCGGAGAAGAGCTCCACGGTCTTGGGACCGATGTCCAGTCCCATCCAGTCGGCAGGGATCTCATCGGAGGGAACTACCTTTCTCTCGCAGTCGGGCTTAAACTCGCTGCCGACGGCGGTGTCAACTGGCAGCAGGAGCTTTACGCCCTTTTCGGCTGCCTTTGCGATCATTTCGCGTGCGTAGTCGAGCTTATCCGCCTCAAGCAGGGACGTGCCTATCTCGTGACCCATTGCCTTAATAAACGTGTAAGCCATGCCGCCGCCGATAATGATAGTGTCGGCCTTGTCAAGCAGGTTATTTATAACGCCGATCTTATCGGAGACCTTTGCGCCGCCGAGCACCGCGACGAAGGGACGCGCGGGGTTATCAAGAGCCTTGCCCATGACGGACAGCTCCTTCTCGACGAGAAGACCCGCGTATGCAGGCAGGTACTTTGCAACGCCCGCAGTCGAGGCGTGAGCGCGGTGGACGGTGCCGAATGCGTCGGAAACGTAGAGGTCTGCCATCTCGCTGAGTGCCTTTGCGAAGTCGTCGCCGTTTTTCTCCTCGCGGATATCAAAGCGCAGGTTTTCAAGCAGCATTATCTGACCGGGCTTGAGAGCTGCGGCCTTTGCCTTTGCGTCCTCGCCGATGATGTCCTTTGCGAAGATGACCTCCATGCCGAGAAGCTCGGAAAGGCGCTTTGCAACGGGTGCGAGGGTGAGCTTTTCCTTCCACTCGCCCTTGGGCTTGCCGAGGTGGGAGCAGGCTATGACGGCGGCGCCGTTTTCAAGCAGATACTTAATGGTGGGAAGAGCCGCAACGATACGCTTATCGCTGGTTATCTCACCCGTTTCTTTGTTCTGGGGAACGTTGAAGTCGCAGCGCAGGAGAACCTTCTTGCCCTTCACATCCGCATCAAGTACGCTTTTTTTACTGTAATTCATAATAAAGCTCCTTTCCGTCGGAAAATTCCGACACGGTATTGAAAATTTACTTAATAACTGATATTATTTCGCCATGGACCCTGTGTTCATGAGTCCGGGAAAGCCCTGCTGACGCAGAGCCTCATATGCGAGTATCGCAGCCGAGTTTGAAAGATTGAGGCTTCGCGCCTCGCTTACCATGGGGATCCTTATGCATCTGTCATAATACCGCTCGCGCAGCTCCTCGGGCAGCCCCGCAGTTTCCTTGCCGAGCATTATACTCACGCTCTCGCTGGAAAAATCGGCCTCGCAATATGCCCGCGGCGCCTTGGTCGTTGCAAGCCAAAGATCCTTG
This sequence comes from uncultured Eubacteriales bacterium, assembly GCA_900556535.1. Taxonomy (GTDB): domain Bacteria; phylum Bacillota; class Clostridia; order Oscillospirales; family Oscillospiraceae; genus F23-B02. Next base: position 7,252 of record USPI01000029.1, read on the forward strand.
TCGCCGTTTTTCTCAAGGTATTCGTCGAGGTTTTCATAAACGCTGATATCGACCAGATGCCAATAGTCAAGGCCGCAGCGCTTGACCGCTTTATCGGAGATGTCAAAGCCCAAAGGCTTTATAAGATGAAGGTGTGCGCCCGTTGCCGCGCAGGTTCTGGCAATTGCGCCGGTGTTATGCGGTATTTCAGGCTCGAGAAGCACGATGTTCAGCATTATCTTATCCCATTTCGTTATCAAATATCTCTTTTACAGCTATATATTAGCACACTTTTCGCAAAAATCATGAACTATTTTGAGTTTTTTGATATTTGTTGCATTTTTGACAACTTTCCGCTCCGAGGGGCTTGTCAAACGCACCTTAAACCGACAATCTGCACATCTTGAAAGAGGAAAAAATGATCTGCAAGCTATGTCCGCGCCAATGCGGCGTCGAAAGAAGTGAATATTCCCCCGCCGGGGTGTGCGCCTCCCCCGCCCTGCCGCGCATCGCCAGAGCCGCCGCTCACTTCGGCGAGGAGCCCTGCATAAGCGGCGAAAAAGGCAGCGGCACCGTTTTCTTCTCCGGCTGCAATCTCAAATGCGTGTTCTGCCAAAACCACGAGATAAGCCGTGGGAGGGTAGGCAAGATCGTTTCCGTCGAAAGACTGCGCGATATTTTCCTTGAGCTTCAGGACGAGGGAGTGCATAATATAAACCTCGTTACCCCCACGCACTACACCGACGCCATAGTCAAGGCACTCGGCATGGCGCAGCTTCGTATCCCGGTTGCGTGGAACAGCTCCGGCTACGACAGCGTTGAGACCTTAAAAAGGCTCGAGGGGCTCGTGCAGATATATATGCCCGATTTTAAATACGCAGACTCCGAGCTTGCAAGGCGATACTCCGCCGCGCCCGATTACCCCGAGGCAGCCAAGGCGGCGATCAGGGAAATGTACCGCCAGGCGGGGTCTTTCGTGCTCGACGGTGACGGCATGCTGCAAAAGGGCGTGCTTATCCGCCATCTCATTCTGCCCGAGGCAGAGCAAAACAGCCGCGCGGCAATAGACTTTGTTGCCGATAATTTCCCGGGTGAAAGGGTTTTGTTCTCGCTCATGGCGCAGTTTACGCCCATGCCCGGCACCGAGCGATTTCCGGAGCTTCAGAAAACCGTTTCGCAGGAGCTCAATGAGCGTCTTATCGACTATATGCTTTGCCGCGGCATTGAATACGGCTTCTGGCAGGACACTGCCGCAGCTACGGATGACATGATACCGGACTTTGATCTGACCGGCGTCTGACATATATCATATATAATCAAAAGCAATATGCACAGGAGGATACATCATGGATTACAACGAAATTCTCAAGAAGGCAGCGGGCGAGGTCGGCCCCTACTGCAAGGCTTGCCCCGTCTGCAACGGCAGAGCATGCGGAAATATCATGCCCGGCCCCGGCAGCAAGGTGCCCGGCAATACTGCCGCCAGAAACTACGACAAGTGGCAGGAGATATTCGTGAACATGGACACTCTCTGCCCCAACACGAACGTCGACACTTCCTTTGAGCTGTTCGGCAAGAAGTTTACCGCTCCCATCTTCATCGCCCCGCTCGGCGCTCTGAATATGCACTACGGCGACAAGCACAACGACCTGAGCTACAACCACATTCTCATAAACGCCGCGGCTAACTACGGCATTTGCGCACTCACCGGCGACGGTGTCGATCCCGCCGTCATGCAGAACGCCGCTAAGGACATGGCTGCCATCGGCGGAATGGGCATTCCCACGATAAAGCCCTGGAACAAGGAGTTTGTTTTCGAAAAGATCGACCTGCTCAATGAGCTCGGCATTTTCGCCGCAGCCATGGACGTTGACGGCGCGGGTCTGCCCTTCCTCAAGGCAATGAACCCCAATGCGGGCTCTAAATCCGTTGAGGAGATGCGCGAGATAATAGATCACGCGAAGATGCCGTTTATCGTCAAGGGTATCATGACCGTCAAGGGCGCCGAGAAGGCAGTTGAAGCCGGCGCAAGCGCCATCGTCGTTTCCAACCACGGCGGCAGAGTTCAGGGCTGCTGCCCCGCGACCGCAGAGGTGCTGCCCGCTATCGCAAAGGCCGTCAAGGGCAAGGTCAAGATCTTCGTTGACGGCGGCATCCGCAGCGGCGTTGACGTATTCAAGGCCATCGCCATGGGCGCGGACGCGGTGCTCATAGGCCGCCCCGTCGTTCCCTTCATCTACGCCGAGGGCGAGGAGGGCTTCAAGGTCTACATGGACAGGATCGTCTCCCAGCTTCGTGACACCATGACCATGTGCGGCACCCCCACTCTTTCCGACATCTGCGAGGACAATATTTTCATCGCAAAATAATTAAGCCTATATACGCAAAAAAACACCGTGAATTCACGGTGTTTTTTTATATTTGGATATGTTTACGAGGCGGAAAACGACGTCTGCAAGCATCAGCACGCAAAGGATAACGATAGCCTTTAGCGAGAGCGGCTGCTGCTGTGTAATGCTCCATATCATATACGAAAACATCGCAAGGCACAGCAGCTTGCACTCAGCCAAAAGACTTATCGTTTCCGCGGCTATGTCGCGCTTATAGCTTGCATCCATGTCCCATGGCATATTGGGCTTTTCCGTCAGGGCGGGGGTACACATAAACGCCGTCATCATGACGTACATAATAAGCTCTATGCCGAAAAGCAGCCATATGCTGCCCTTGCCGCTGTAGCTTGTTATCTCTCCAGCGGCGTTAAAATGTCCCGCGATCTTTGCGGGCAGGGACGGAAAGGTCACGAGCGCATAAACAAGCGTCGCCGCCATGAGCAGAATGCTCAATAGCTCAACCGCCGTCTGATATGCGCTGAGCTTAGGTTTTTTCATGCTTATCCTCCATTTCTATCGTATACAGGGCGCTGCCGAAATCCCCGAACATATGCAGCCTTTCATTATAGCCCGTGCCGAGGAATTGGTTATTGAGCCCCACTCCGGACATGAGCGCAGCCCCCGTCGCCGTAAAGTCCTCCGCGCCGTCGGGCATGGTGATGTATTTATTCGCAGTGCGCAGTATAAAGCCGTCAGGGTCGAGCTCAACGGGCATGACGTGCTTCACGAGACCGCCGAGCCGCTTTATGAAAATGCTCTGCTTTTTGCAGCAAAGGCGGTAGCGCCGCGTCGGCTCAAGTCCCTTGACAGACAGCATATCCGGTCCCTCGGACGCGGTGCACAGCTTCTGAAAATGCCCGACTATATGCTCTTTTCCGTCGCGTGAGGACACCTGCCAATGCACCTTGTTGCTCTTGCACTCGTCAAAGCGGTAAAATCTGCCGAACTGGAGCGTTTTTCGGTGCGCCTTGTAAAACTCTATCTGCCCGCGCAGCTCCTTGAGCTCCGCGTGAGTCATGAATTTGAGCTCCAGCTCATAGCCGAGGTCGCCGAAGGAAGCGACGTTAAAGCGCGTGGAGAGCGGTGTGTCGCGCAGGGTCTGCTGATGGGGCGCGGCAGAAACATGAGCGCCCATAGTCGATTGCGGATAGAGATACGAAAGCCCGCTCTGGATGTCAAGCCGCTCTATGGGATCGGTGTCGTCAGACGACCACACCTGCGGCGAAAAGCACAGCATACCGAGGTCAAAGCGGTTGCCGCCCGAAGAACAGCTTTCCAAAAGGATATGTGCCCGCGGGGCGAAAATGCGCTCAAGCACCTCGTAAAGCCCCAGAATATATCGGTGCGCAAACTCGCCCTGATTGGACAGCAGCGGCGAATACGCATCGGACATATGTCTGTTCATATCCCATTTGACATAGCTTATTTTAGCGCCGTCGAGCGTTTTTCCGACGCTTTCGACGATATAATCGCGCACTTCCTTTCGGGTGAGGTCAAGCAAAAGCTGATTTCTGCCGAAGCAGGGCTCGCCCACAGGCGGAGTTATCGCCCAATCCGGATGCGCACGGTAGAGCTCGGAGTCAACGTTC
>USPI01000030.1 GCA_900556535.1 uncultured Eubacteriales bacterium
TGATTATGGTATGAAAAATGTTAATATCAGCACAAAAGCATTGATAAATCAGGGTCTCGCGCTATAATATTATCGCAAACCAAGGGCGAGGCGGCGAGGCTATGAACGAAAAAACTGCGTATACGCACAGATATGCGTCCCCGCTCGGCGATATGCTCATTGCCGCACGGGGCGAGAGCGTCACGGGGCTGTGGTTTTACGGCGCGAGGCATTTTGCCGCGGGGCTTGAGGAAAATGCGCGCGAGGGCTGCCCGCAGGTCATAAGGGACACGGTGCGCTGGCTGGATATTTATTTTTCCGGAGCTCAGCCCGATTTTATGCCGCCCGTCGAGCTGCACGGCACGGAATTCTGCCGAGCGGTGTGGGCGGAGCTTATGAAAATACCGCGCGGTGAAACGCGAAGCTACGGCGATGTTGCCAAGCGGCTCGGTGTTAACTCCGCGCAGGCAGTCGGCGCCGCGGTCGGGCGCAATCCCGTTTGCATCATCGTGCCCTGCCATCGGGTCGTCGGAGCAAACGGCAGCCTTGTCGGATACGCCGCGGGGCTTTACAAAAAAGAGCGTCTGTTGGCGCTTGAGGGAGGAATAAAAAATGTTTGAAAAGATGATACGCGAAAAGACGGCGCAGCAGTCGCAGCAGCTTGAGCAGTGGTTTTCAAAGCACAGCGCCGAGCACCCTCTGCCCGATGATGTTGAGGTCGTGAGGGACATCGACTACATGGGCGACGGCGCAAAATGCCACATGATGGACGTTTACCGTCCCAAGGGCGCAGGCGGCGTGCTGCCGGTGCTGTTTAATATCCACGGCGGCGGATTCCTCCTCGGCAGGAAGGAGGTCAACTCCCTTTTCTGCGCGGATATGGCGCAGCGCGGCTTTGTCGTCATCTGCCCCGAGTATCCGCTCGTGCCGGATGAGAACGTGTTTGAAATACTGCGCAGCCTGACTGCGGCGGTCAACTTTGCCGCGGCGCACTTTGCCGAGTACGGCGCTGACGCGGGCAGGGTGTATCTGAGCGGCGACAGCGCCGGTGCGTGGCTGTGCACGTATCTTGCGGCGATCAAAAACTGCGCCGAAATAGCCGAGGCTGCGGGCGCGGAGCCGGTGAGCGTCGGGATAGAGGCGCTCGGGCTCATAAGCGGAATGTTTTACACCCGCAAGTTCGACGAAGTCGGCATATTCCTGCCCAAGCTCATCTACGGCGCGGATTGGAGAAAAAGCGCATTCAGACCGTTCATGGACCCCGAAAACGAAAAGCTGCTGCGAAGCCTCCCGCGGGCGATGCTCATCACCGCCGACGGCGACTTTTTGCGGCACTACAGCCGCAGCTTTGCCGCGGCGCTGACCCGCGCGGGCGCGAAATGCGAGCTGTATGACGTGACGGCGGACAGGAAGCTGCCGCATGCGTTCTCTGCGCTGCTGCCCGAATATCCCGAGTCGAAGGAGGCAAACGCGCTCCTTGCAGACTTCCTGCTCGGCACGGAGAAGTGATAATTAAATTTATATAGCAAAAAACCGTCTGTTTAACAGACGGTTTTTTGCTATTTTTTCGCGTGGATGAGAAACAGCGGGGCGTCCTTCAGATCGCGCTCGCCGAGTATGCGCGTGCCGACGCTCTTGTCAAAGCCGCAGTCGGTGCAGCCGAGAGCCTTTAAAAGCCTCGCGTCCCATTCCGGGCGCTGCTTTTCGCTCATGGGCATTGCCAGCGTGATCTGCGCGTTTTCGCTTTCAAGCTCGGGCGTCATGCCGCAGTGACCGTACACGCTGCCCTGCGGGAGCCGCGAGGCGTTTTTCTCGTTGCCGCGCACGTTGTCGCCGTAGCTTGCGTCAAAATTGAGCAGCACCCCGCCGCGCCGCAGCACGCGCAGCCACTCGGAATAGGCACGCTCCGGCTCGGGGAGCGTCCACGTTAAATTGCGCGTCACGACGGCGTCAAAGCTCTCGTCGGGATATCGCAAGGCCTGCGCGTCCATGACCTCAAAATGCGCGCTCACGCCGAGGTCTCGCGCAAAGCTCTTTGCCTCGTCTATCATGGCGGGCGTGAGGTCGATGCCGGTCACCTCGTGACCCATGGCAGCCAAAAGCGCGGCAAAATAGCCCGTGCCTGTGCCCACGTCCAAAATGCGCAGCCCGCCCTCGGGCAGATGCTTTAAAAGCTCCGAGCGCCAGCGTGTGCTTATTTCATCGTGTATTTCGTTTCGGCGCACGACCGAAAAATCGTGTGCGCGCACCGTCCAGTAGTTAAGTACCTTTTTTTCAAGCTCCTCCATAGGGCATTACCTCCTTGCCGCGTAAGCTATCATCGGGTTATCCTTTTCAATGCCGAGCGAGGCGGTCTGGTACAGCACGACGCCGTCGCAGCGGGCAAGCTCCTCGTGCAGGGGCGTGCCGAATATGTCGCATATCCTGCCGAGGCTCTCGCCCTTTTTGATGCTCTGCCCGATCATTTTCGCCGGATACCAGCAGCCGCTCACGGGCGCGTCGATGTATTCCCCGCCGTCAAAGACCTCGGGGCTTTTGCGCACGGGGGCTATGCCGTCGCACAGCACGCCGACATGGCGCAGAAGATTTTTAACGTCGGCAATATCCGCCGCGACCTCCTGCTCCGACCACAGTCCGCAGCAGCCGCGCTCGATCAGTACCGCCGGCACTCCGCAGGTGCCCGCGTGACTGTAAAAGCCGTTTTTCGCGCGCGAGCGCACCGCGTAGTCAACGCCGACGTGCATCGCCATCTCCTGCGAGCGCACGCAGACCTCCGCAGCCGCGCCGCCGTGAAAATAAACGTGCGGGGTGAGGTATTCGTAGCCTCCGCCGGAGTGGAGGTCGATGATGTAGTCGCAGCGGCGGATGACGCGCTCCTCAAGAAACGCCGCGAGCTTTTCCGCGTCCGTGCCGCAGGCGCTGCCGGGAAAAACGCGGTTGAGGTTTTTGCCGTCGGAGGGAAAAACGTCCGAGCAGCGGCATATGAGCCCGTCGTAATTGAAGGCGTGGACAAGGTGCAGCTCACCTCGGATACTCTGCGGCTCAAGCTCGCGTGCAAGCTCTATGACAGCCTGAATACCGACGTATTCGCGGCAGTGAACTCCCGCCGAGACCGTCACGCACGCACCCTCGTGCGCCCCGTAAATGACGGTTTCGGGGTATTGCAGCCTCGTTCCGGGCACGGAAACGAAGCGGCGGATCTTTTCACATTTTCCCATGCTGTTTTATCTCCATGACTGATGAAATGAGTGCCTTGGTGTATTCGTTTTGCGGCGACGAGATAATATCCCGCGTGCTGCCGCGCTCTATCGCTCTGCCGCCCTGCATGACGATGACCGAGTCGCAAAGGCTGCCGACGACCGCAAGATCGTGCGAAACGAAGATCATCGACATACCCGTTTCGCGGCGCAGCTCGGATAAAAGCGAGAGTATCTGCGCCTGCGAGGACACGTCGAGCGCGCTCGTTATTTCGTCGCACAGCAGCACACGCGGCGAGGAGGCAACGGCTCGCGCTATCGCAAAGCGCTGGCACTGACCTCCGCTGAGGGCGCCGGGGTATCGGCGGGAAAGCTCGGCGCTGAGCCCCACCTCGCGGCACAGTGCGTCGAGATCAAGCTCCGCGCCCTTGCCCATGAGACTGCAAAATGCGTCCCGAACGGAGCGCTCAATCGTCCTGCGCGGGTGAAACGACGCCGTTGCGTCCTGAAATATCATTTGCATATCCCTCTTGTCGGCAATGCTCCGCTTCGCGCCGAGCCTGCGTCCGTCAAGGAAAATTTCGCCCGAGTCGGGCAGCTCAAGACCGGATATGAGGCGCAGGAGCGTGCTCTTTCCGCTGCCGGAGGCGCCGACGATGCCGAGTATCTCGCCGTCGTGCACCTCGAGGCTCACGCCGCTCACGGCGCATATGTCGCCCGCGCCGCCGTAGCTCTTGCATAGGTTTCTGACGCTGAGTATGCTTTCCATGCTTAAACCTCCGTGAGAACAAAATGCCCCGCGCCGCGCTCCGTAAGGACGCCGTGAAATTCCCCGAATTCCGCCGGCGCCGTCGGCAGAATTCCGCCGAGCCGCGGCAGGCTTTCAAGAAGCGATATCGTGTACGGGTGCAGGGGAGCGGTGACGAGCTCCCGCGCCGGAGCAAGCTCCACGAGCCTTCCCGCGTGCATGACGGCGATGCGGTCGGAAACGTATGCCGCGAGTGCAAGGTCGTGAGTGACTATTATCTGCGAGATGCCGAGCTGCGTGCGCAGTGCCGTCAGCTCATCGGCTACGGTGCGCCGTGTCAGCGCGTCAAGAGCGCTCGTCGGCTCGTCGGCAAGCAGCAGCCTTTGCCGCATGAGCATAACGAGCGCAAGCGCGATGCGCTGGTTCATGCCGCCGCTCATTTCATACGGACAGGCGGCGAGAATGCGCTGCGCATCGTTAAGCCCGAGCCGCGCGAAAACATCCTGCACCGAGGGCAAAAACGCCTGCGCATCGTATTTTCCGTGGCTTTTGAGGGTCTCGATAAACTGCTTTTTGTAGCTGCGGATGGGGTTAAAGGCAGCGCCGGGGGTCTGGAAAATGAGACCCATGCCCTCGGTCGTTATTTTGCTCCGCGCCCTTTGACCGAGCTGCGTGAGCTCGCTGCCGTCGAAAACTATGCTGCCGGAGGTGACAGTCGGACTGTCGAAAACGCCGATGATGGATTTTAAGAGCGTACTCTTTCCGCAGCCGGACTGCCCGACCACGCACAGCGCCTCGCCTTTTCTAAGCTCAAACGAGATGCCCGATATGGCGTCGCGCTCACCGTAGGCGGCGCACAGGTCTTTAACGCCGAGAATGATGTTATCGTTCATTTTGCCGCCTCCACATCGAGATGATCGCGCAGGCAGTCTCCGAGGCAGTTAAAGACCATGACCGTCACGACTGTAGCGCCCGCGGGAGCGAGAGTCGCCCACGGCGCAAGCTGCATATAAGCGCGCGACTGGTTTATCATGCTGCCCCACTCCGCATGCGGCTCGGTCACGCCGATGCCGAGGAAGGATAGCCCCGCCACGCCGATCATCATGACGCCGAGCTGAGTTGCGGCGTTCACTGTAAGCGTTCCGAGCATACACGGCAGAAGATAGCGCAGCATTATCGTCAGGTCGGAGCAGCCGGACAGCCGGGCCGCGCTGATAAACGGTTCCTTTTTCATGGCGATGACCTGCGAGCGCGCAAGCCTCGCGTAAAGCGTCCAGCCGGAAAGCCCCATGGCGAGCATGGCGTTAATCATGCCGCCGCCGAGTATGCCCGCAACGGCGATGGCCAGCACCATCTGCGGAAAGGCGAGCATTATATCGACAAGGCGCATTATTACACTGTCGATCTTCCCGCCGTACCAGCCGGCAATTATTCCGAGCGCCGTGCCGACGGCGAAGGTCGCCGCAACGAGGATGACGGCGGAGAAAACGGACGTGCGCGCGCCCATGATGACGCGGGAGAACACGCAGCGGCCGTATCTGTCGGTGCCGAAAATATGCTGCGCGTCGGGAGCGGAGTTCATGTGGGCGGAGCTTGTCGCGTTGGGATCGTTAGGAACGATGAGGGGAGCGAGAAGCCCGATGAGCATGAGCGCCCCCGCGAGTATCAAAAGCACGCAAAGCCTGCGCTTTGCCTTTCTTTTTGCCGCACTTACCATATCCATGCGCACCTCACATTTCCTCGACGCGAGGGTCGAGACGGCGATAGCATATGTCTGCGGCGAGGTTTATCAAAACGTAAACGCAGCTTGTGAATATAACAAAGCCCTGAATGACGGGGTAGTCGCGCGCGGTTATCGCGTCCATGACGAGCTTGCCGAGACCGGGCCAGCGGAATATGGTCTCGACAACGACGCTGCCGCCGAGCAGCGTCCCGACGGAGAGGGCTACTATGGTCAGGATCGGTATCATTGCGTTGTGCAGGACGTTTTTATACAGGATAACGGAGCTCTTGACGCCCCGCGCCCTCGCGCCGAGGACGTAGCTGCGCCCCAATTGCTCCAAGACCTCCGCTCTGAACTGCCGCACGAAGCGCGAGCACATCGGTATCGACAGCGCAAGGCAGGGCAGGATAAGCCCCTTGACGCTCTCGTCGGCGATGACGGGCAGGAGCTTTGCTTTGACGCAGAAGAAATACATTAAAAGCACCGAGATAAGAAAATTCGGCAGCGAGTTTCCGATAAAGCTCAAAAGGCGGACTATATTGTCGAGCACGCCGTCCTTTTTGACCGCCGTTATGACCGACAGCGGCAGGGCTGCGGCAAGCGCGAGGGCGAGGCTCGAAAGGCTCAGGATGAGCGTGTATCTGAGCGCCTGAACGAGCTTGTGGGAAACGGAGATGCCGTCCTTATACGAGACCCCGAGGTCGCCCGTCAAGGCGCCGCCGAGCCATTTTGCGTAGCGCAGCAGAAAGGGGTCATTGAGCCCCAGCTCCTCGCGCGCAGCCTCGAGAGTTTCCTCAGAAACACTTATACCCTGCGCGGTCAGCTTCTTCTGCGCAGGGTCGCCGGGTGATATGTACATTAAAAGATAGGTCAGAAAGCTCAGACCTATTATTATCACTGCAAGATGCAGCAGGCGTTTTAAAATCTGCTTTTTTATGGCGTTCACCTCTGCCCGCAGAGTCGGGAGCCTCCGTGGAGACTCCCGACGCACGGGGGTTATTTCATGTCGGTGTTTGCGTCTATGCGGTAAAAGTCGAAGGGGCAGTTTTCGTAAATGCCGCTCACGTTTTTGGCGGAAACGGTGATGCAGTTGAACAGTCCCACACAGCCGATGGCGTTGTCGTCGATGGCAAGCTGCACGATCTCGTTTGCAAGAGAGGCGCGCTTTGCAGGCTCGGTCTCGACCTTGAGCTCGTTAATCAGCTGCGTGACCTTGTCGCTTTCAAAGCCCGCCGAGGCCCAGTATCCGCCCGGACGCAGCACGGTGTCGATGAAGTAATACGGATCGCCGTTTTTGTCGGCTATCATGCAGTACAGTGCGATATCGTAATCACCCGAGGGAATGTAGGTCGCGTCCGCGTCCTCCTGCACCGTGAGGGTGGTGTCGATGCCGACGGCCTTGAGCTGCTCCTGCATGAGAAGCGCCAAGGAATCTAGGGAGCGGGCGGCGTAGTAGCAGATGTTGAGCTTGAGGGGCTTGCCGTCCTTCGCGTAGATGCCGTCCGAGCCGAGGGTGTAGCCTGCCTGCTCTATTGCCGCCTTTGCCGCAGCCGTATCGACCGCGGGCTTTGTGACCTTGCCGTATGCCGTGGAGGTTCCGAAGGGACCGACGGCGGCGGTGACGGTGCCGTTAAGATAAGCGGCTATCGCATCGCAGTCAACGGTGAGGTCAATTGCCTTTCTTATCTCGTCGGAGAGGGTGTTTTGGTTGAGCATATAAAACTGAAGCCTTGTCGCGGGGACGTCCGTCACGGTGTACTTATCGGGCGAGGCGTCGTAAATTTCCTTTGCAGCGGCGGTGACGGAGGTGTAGCAGTCAATTTCGCCGTTCTGCATCGCAAGGAGCTTCGATTCATCGTCCTGCATATAGTAGAATACCGCGCCGTCAAGCTTCACATCTCCGCCCCAATACTTGTCGTTCTTGAGCACCTCGACCGTGCCCTCGGGCTTAAAGGACTTTACGACAAAGGGGCCTGTCGCAATGGGGGCGTTGTCGAGATCCTCCGTGGCGTCAAGATCCATGATCGCCATTTCCGGCGAGGCGAGGTCGTTTATGAGCGTGGGGTAGATCTCATTGGTCGTGATAGTAAATTCCCTATCGCCCACGGCCTTGTACTCATAATCGGCAAACTGCGCAAAGCGCACGTTCACCTCGCCCACGCGCTTGAGGTTTGCGATGACGCTGTCAACGGTGACGGGGCTGCCGTTAGAAAACGCGATGCCGTCCTTGAGAGTGACCGTCCATGTCAGACCGTCGTCGGAGGCGACCGCCTTTTCGGCGAGGCAGGGCTGCACGGAGCTGTCATCGCCCATCTTGAAGAGAGCCTCGGTTATGCCGTAAATGGAGGTGTACCAGCCGTAATACTCCTTGTGAGCGTCAAGGCTGGGGTAGGCAAAGCTCTCCGCAACGCGAAGTATCTTTTCGCCCGACTTGTCCTCGCCGCCTGTTTTATCTCCGCCGCAGGCGGCAAGACCGAGCACCATTAAAAGTGCAAGGACAAGTGCTGTGATCCTTTTTTTCATTGTTTACCACTCTTTCTTCCGTTATTTTATTTTACGGCCCTTATGAGGAAACAGGGGGTGGAGGCGTAGTTCGACATTTCCTCCCGACTCCAGAGCCGCTTGCTTACGGACGTATCGGCGCTGACGTTTTTAAAGCCGAGGTCGAGCAGCGTCACCGCGTCCCACTGCGGGCGGGGCAGCCTGCCCATAGGAAGGCTGCGCGAGATGTTTTCCATGAGCCAGCCCTCGTCGTAGCTCTCGTGATCGTCAAAGCCGGCCTGTATGGTGTTTTCGCGGTCGGCCTGCTTTTCGAGCCTCTTTTCGTCGTCGAATAAATATGCGTACCAGTTTGAATCGATGTTGAGCATAACGCCGCCGTCGCGCAGGACGCGCCGCCATTCGCCGTATGCCTTGACGGGGTCGGGCAGGTTCCAGGTGAGGTTTCGCGTGACGATAACGTCAAATTCGTTGTCGTTAAAGCTCAGCTCCTGCGCGTCCATCTTGCAGAAGCGGATTTTATCGGCAAGCTTGCCCGCGTTATTCCTCGCCTGCTCGAGCATACCCTCGGACATATCCACCGCCGTCACCTCATAGCCGCGCGCGGCAAGAATGATGGCGTAAAAGCCCGGACCCGTGCCTATATCCAAAATCCGCAGCGCTCTGCCCTCAGCTTTGGGAAAGTTTCTAATGAGCTCGTCCGCCCACTTTCCGTCCCAGCCGTCGGCAAGGTTTTTCTTCACGACCTCCGTGTAGGAGCTTGCGCGGCGTGTCCAATACTGTTCTATCGTACCTAAAAGAGCGTTCATTGCGGCATATCCCTTCTATAGATTTATCTATATTCGTGTTTGAATTTTAACACACGAAAAAGCCGGCTCACAAGCCCGGTGGGGGGATAAAAATGCAAAAAAATCTTGCCTCCGCGGGGCTGCGCAAAGGTGCAAGGGGATATGGCGGCAAATTATCCTTTACAGAAAATGAGGTTTAGAATATAATTCAAGGCATGGACGAAAAACGCAGAGAAAAAAAGAATAAATTCGTGTCGCTGCTGCTCAAGGGCGGCAGGATAGGCAAGGGCTACGCCGACTCGTGGTATGCCCATTGCCGCGTCTTCGGAGACATTCTGCGCCCGGCATTTCCAAACGACATCGCCGCGAGATTTGAGCTCGTTGCCGCGCTCAATCTCATGACGCAGGGCAAATACACCGCCGCGGCGAAAAAGCTCGACGGCATTTTGGAATATTGCAGCACGGACGAGGATTTTGCCGCGTGGAATTTCTTCCTCGGCGTCTGCTGCGACAGGAGCGGGCTTTCGGATATGGCGACGGCGTATTATTGGCAGGCGGCCAAGCGCGAGCCGGCGTTTTACATGGTCTATCTCATGCTCGCAAAGTGCCTGCACAGGCAAAAGCACTATGAGGCGGCGCTTGCGCAGTATCTGACCGCCGCGGACGCGATAGCTTCGCGCGAGCGGGCGGACGAGGTGCCTGCCGTGCGCGAGGAGGCGGTGCTCGGCTCTGTGCACGGTAACGCCGCAAACTGCCTTCTCATGATGCGCCGCTATGACGATGCCGAGTTTGAGCTTTACGAGGCCGAGCGCTACGGCTGCGAAAACCCGATGCTCACGCTCACGTGGGCGGCGCTGTATGCCGCGACCGACCGCAAGGCGCAGTGCGTGGAGAAAATGAGCAGGCTGCGTCGTGACGATCCCGCGCTTGAGTCCGCGTCGGCTCTCATGGTGCGTGAGATTGTCGAAAGGAAAAACTCACGCTTTGCCCTGCGCAGCATTCCGACGGATAAGCTCGCAAAATTCTGGCGCTGGTTCACCGCGAACGAGGGGCGTCTGCATTCGTTTGCAATGGGCACGGGCAGCCCCTTCGTCATGGACGAGGTGTATGAGCAGGTCGGCGGCATCTTCGATTTCGGTCCCGAGAGACCGGGCTTCGATATCGGGCGCGACGGTGAAAAGGCTCGGCTGAGCTTTTACGATAATTATAATCTGACCTTCGAGATCTGGCTTGAGCGGCTTGTCGATACGGCTCCCGGACAGCACAGAGCGCGCTGGAGCTTTTATTCCGTTCACTGAGCTTGCGGGCATTTTTGAGGTGTGAAAAATTATGATAAAATACGTTTTTCTTGACATTGACGACACGCTGCTCGACTTCGGCAAGGCCGAGGCGGCGGCGATAAAAAAGACCTTCGAGCGCATCGGCATCCCGGCGACGGAGGCGGTCATAAGGCGATACAGCGAGATAAACGACTCGCAGTGGGCGCTGCTTGAGAAGGGCGAGCTTACCCGCGAGCAGGTGCTCGTGCGCAGGTTCGACATTCTCTTTGACGAGCTCGGCGTGCGCAATGTGCCCAGTGAGATGGCGCAGGCAAGCTATGAATATCTGCTCGGCATCGGGCACTATTTCGTTGACGGGGCGCAGGAGCTGCTGGAGGCACTTAAGGACGAATACGAGCTTTACATCGTCTCAAACGGCACGGCCTTCGTGCAGGACAGACGCCTCAAAAGCTCCGGAATAGCGCCGTATTTTAAGGGCATTTTCATTTCCGAGCACCTCGGCGCGGATAAGCCCTCGAAGGAGTTTTTCGACATTGTGTTCTCAAAGATAGAGGGCTTTAATAAGTCCGAGGCGATAATAGTCGGCGACAGGCTCACCTCCGACGTGCTCGGCGGCATAAACGCGGGGATAAAGACCTGCTGGTTTAACCCCAAGGGACTGCCCGCAAACCCCGATATCCCCGCCGACTACGAGATCTGCGCCCTGTCCGAGCTGCCGCAATTGCTTAAAAAAATCTGAGGTCTTTTCGACCTCAGATTTTTCAGCGTGTCAAAAAAGGTCTGTGACTTTTTTGCACGCTGAAAAAACGCCACATTTTTTGTGAAGCTTGTGCTTCACAAAAAATCTCGCTTCGCTCGTCAAAAAGCCTGATAGCTCAGGCGTTTTTGATGGCTATGATCCAACTTGAGGAGGGCCTTGCCCCCTCAAGCTCCCCCGCTGCGCGGTTATCTTTCCTCAGCAGCATAGGT
>USPI01000031.1 GCA_900556535.1 uncultured Eubacteriales bacterium
ATTTTGAAAATCTTCTTCAAGAGGCTCAAAATGAACTGATCCTGCAGGCGCAGAGCGAGGGGGATATCTGCGTGGCTTATGTCTGCGAAAACACTCCCGAACCGCTGCTGAATCTGCCCGGAGCATTCTCGACCCGCCTGCGTGCGCCGCGCACGGGCTCGATGGAAATGGCGACCTACTACATGACGAGCTTCCTTTGCGAGTACAGCCGCGCCCTGCTTGAGCGTGCTATCGAGGGCGGCTTCAACTTTGCCGACTGCATCATCACGCCCGACGGCTGCACGATGATGAACAGAGCCGTTGAGAATATGGAGCTTCTCAACGCCGTCGGCAAGGACAAGGAAAACTTCTTCTACGAGTACATGGAAATACCCATGAAGGCCGACGACAACGGTCTCAATCTCTACACGCTCCAGTGCAAAAACCACATTCTCACCCCGCTGCACGAGCACTACGGCATCGACGTTTCCGACGAGGCCATCCGCAAGGCTGTCGCGGAGCATAACCGCGTGTGCAAGCTCATCCGCGCCATCGGCGAATTCAGAAAGGGCTCGGCGCCGCGCATCACGGGCTATGAGTTCCACGTCATCACCCTTGCGACCTACGCCGCTCCCAAGGCGCTTCTCATCGACAAGCTCGAGGAGACGCTTGAGGAGCTCAAGACCCGTGAGCCGGACGATACGAAGTACCGTGCAAGAGTCCTCGTCGTGGGCTCGGAGATCGACGACACGGATTTTATTAAGCTCATCGAGAGCACCGGCGCCTACGTCTGCGCCGACCGCTTCTGCTACGGCTCCCTGCCCGGCAGAGACCCCATCGTGCTCACCGATGATGAGGACGCGCTCACTCAGGTCTGCCGCCAGTATATGTACCGCGGCCAGTGCCCGAGATACATGAACACCGCGAAAATGAACGGCAGACGAGAATATGTCAACGCCCTTGCCAAGGAATACGACGCCGACGGAATAATCTACGAGCAGATAAAGTTCTGCGACCCCTGGGCTTACGAGCGCATGATGGGCTCGCACATTCTGCACGATGACTACGGCTATCCCGTGCTCTCGGTCGACCGCCCGTACTGCATTTCGAGCTCCGGTCAGATGCGCACCCGCGTTCAGGCATTTGTCGAGAGCGTCGAGATCAAGAGGATCCAGCAGGGAGGGGAAAAGAAATGAGCAACAAGAGAATAGGCTGCGAGAACTTCGGCAAGGTATATGTCGAGGGTAAGCGTTACAGAAGCCGCCGTGAGTGGCGCGGCATAGTTGATACACTTTACGATTACTCCAGATGGCTCCACAACTGGTTTAACATGGCGAGGATCGTCCTTATTAAGCCCCGCAACGTCAAGGCGATGTTCCGCTACCGCTGGATGGCAAACTACCTCGCCGTTCCCATGATGATCGACCGCCACACTCAGGGTCTGCGCGGCGAGCATCTGCGCATCTGCCACGCCGAGCAGGACGTCATCGTTGAGGACGTCGCAAAGCTGCTCGACAAGCTCTTCAAGGGCGACCGCCGCATCGGAAACGACACCGAGTTCTCCAAGAAGGTCGTGCTCGTTGACGAAAACGAGATGCAGTCCGTAATGATGGGCTTCCCCACCGTCGTGCCGCTCAGCCGCGAGATAGCCTCGACCTACATCCCCGTGCTTCTCAACCAACGCGCCGCCATACACTACATAGACGTTGCGCAGGAATACGGTCTTGCCGGCGATGTTTGCCCGATGCCGGAGGCAGAGGCGGGCGTTTCCATCGACGACGACGCGCCCATACTCGGCTGCTGCGCCGTGCAGTGCAACACCACCTGCGACGGCTCGCTGCTCAGTAACGGTGTCATCTCAAAGCGCATGGAGCTTGAGGACGGCATCCCCGTTTTCCAGCTTGCCTCTCCGCTGCGTCACGTTAACGAGGACGTTCAGGAATACGCCGCGCAGGAAATTCGCAACGCCATTGCCTTTATTGAGGAGCACACGGGCGAAAAGTGGGACTGGACTCACTACTTCGAGTGCGCAAAACGCGTAAACTACGCAACGAAGTGCCGTTTGGAGTGGCTTGAAATGAATAAGTCCCCCTATCCGCAGGTTTTCGGCTCGAACCTCGCTCTGTACACGGAGACCAACTACATGGCGATAAGCGGCAGACTACCCATCTTCGAAAAGACCGACCGCAAGATAACGAAGCTTGCCGAGCGCGCGTATAAGAAAAAGAAGATGGTCGCAAACGAGTACCGCCACCGCGCCATCGTTTGGGGCGTGCAGTCGCATTATTACATGGATCTGCTCGTCTGGATGCTCAACTGCTGGGGCATCGTGCCGCTGACGGATATGCTCTCGATGGACAACACCGAGATGATCGCCGAGGTCGATACCCACGAGAACCGCGAGCAGGCGATATACGACATTGCAATGCTCACCGAGCGCATGATAATGCGCAACCGCACCCACGGCGGCTATAAGGTGCTGCTTGACGACCTGTGGAAGTTCGTCGAGGAGTTTAACGCCGACATGGTCATTCTCTGGGAGCACATGAGCTGCAAGGCTCTCGACGGTATGCACGGAATGTTCGAGGAGCGCGCCCGCGAGCGCGGCATCCACCTTGTGTGGGTCTCCCACGATCTGTTTGACCCGCGCGTGGTCTCCCGTCAGGGCGTGCGCGATCAGATAAACACCTATATGCGCACGGTCATGGGCGAGGAGCCCGTTGACCCGAGCCTTGAGATTCTCCCCGACGAGGAATCGTGGTAATTGGAAAGGAGATAAAAATGTCCAAGCTTTGCCCTGTTTTCAAAAAGCTCTCGCTGGCGGGACTGTCGTTTTTCGCCGTCACCTTTGCCGTGTATTATTTTAATCTCGACATGAAGATGACCTCGGCAATGGAGCCCGTGCTCGAATTCTTCTACGACAGAGTAGACCGCGACCAGCACCTGTAATTTTATAAATAAGCAAAAACCTGCCGCAAGTGTGAAAGCTTGCGGCAGGTCTTATTTTATCTTTATCGTATTCTACAGTCTGACATCGCGCTTGCGGCTGTCGTAGACCTTGTTGAGGATAGGTCTTACGCCGTAGTACAGCAGCTTGTTGTCAAGGTTAAACCAATAGATGAGCATACTCAGAGGAACGATGCTCATTGCGCCTATGAGGAGCTTCTTTTTCATTGCCGTCACCATCCTTCGTAATCGTCAAAGTCAACAAGGCTCGCGTCAAGCGGCTCCTCCTGCATGACCGCGGTCATGTAGTCGGAAAACTGTCTGCGCATTTCGTTTCTGCTTATAGTGCGGTGGTCAAACATATCGTTCTGCACCCAGACGAGGTGCTTGTTCTTCTCCTTGGCCTGATCGTTCACGACGCCGGAAAGTCCCATCGCGCCCTTGCAGGTTATGTCGTCATACACGAGCACGATGTCGCAGTTAAACCGCTCCGCCTCGTCC
The DNA here is from genome assembly GCA_900556535.1 of uncultured Eubacteriales bacterium. Taxonomy (GTDB): domain Bacteria; phylum Bacillota; class Clostridia; order Oscillospirales; family Oscillospiraceae; genus F23-B02. Next base: position 3,427 of record USPI01000031.1, read on the forward strand.
CAAACCTCAAGCAGATGCTGATATCCGCCCGTGAGGTGACGGCGCATGACTCCGCGCTCGTAGTTGTGCGCGACTCCCAAAAGCGCATCGTCAAGGTTATCCTCGGAGATGATGACGTTGCCGGAGAACATATCCATTCCCGCAACGACGAGGACGCCCCAGCAGTTATATGCCCAAGTGTTAAAGTCCACGTAGTAGCAGCCCGGACCGCCCCAGGTTATCATGCGGTGGCGCGTTTTGTCAAAGCTGACGACCTTGTTGCGATACGCCTTTTCCGCAATGCGCAGCGCCTTTTTCGCGGCCTTGTCGATAAAGGGCATCGTGCCGCCGGAGAAGGTGAAGTAAAACGCATGGAAAAGCGGGCAGATGACATGACCGTATGCCGAATACGGCGTTTTGGCGTACTCCCAAGCCTCAAACTCGTTGCGCACCTCTTTGTTGTGCTGCTTTATGACGCTGAAAAACGCGCGCTCGTCGAATTTCTCGCCCGTTGTGTCCTCGATGAATTTTATCGTTTCCTTCATCTGCGCAAGGGCGTATTTATCGGTCGACTCGTCCTCCCAGCGCATCGGGATGCCCGCAACTGTCGTGGGTATCTTGACGCGGCGCTCTATGAGCTGGCTGTTCATGGTCGAGGAGTCGCAGGGCATATTATTCGTGATAAGACAGGCGCCTATCTCGGGATAATCGTCGTTTATCGCAACGCCAGCGGCATTTGCGCTCAGGCGGCAGGAGTCGGCGGGAAGCCCCACATTTTCCATGATGTCCATGTAAAACGGCGCGAGGTTCTGGTCCATATAAGTGCCCAAAAGTCCCTGAAGCACCTCAAGCGGCAGCGTCTTGAGATTGGGAAAGCCCGCTGCTATCTCGGGGCACATGGTCTGCTCGAGCATGACGAATTTATCGGCGTACTTCGTATCGCCGAAGCGGCGGTCGCCCTTCATGCTGTCGGCAATCATGTTCGTCGTGCCGGTCATTATAGCGTGCATCTGAGTGTGGGAAACGCGCAGCGCGGGACCGCGCATTCCGGCGGTGCACTTATCTATCATGTGCAGGGTGCCGATATAGCCGCCGAACCAGCGGTACTCGAAAAGTCCCTTGACTATGCGAACGGGCGATTTGCCCGCGAACTTCACGAGAATCCCGAGATTTATGACCCACTGGGTGTAATCATAGAAGGTATCCTTCAGGCCGCGCCACTCGCGGTGCTTTGCGATGCCGCTGCCCTTGTAAAAGCGTTTTGCCTCGTTTGCCATCACATTTTACCTCCCTGAAGCTTTTTGATCTCGATGCTCTCGACAAATGCCTGAAATCTCGTGCGAAGCTGCCCATAGGACGCCATGGTGTATTCCTTCTCGACGCCTATGCAGGGTATGCCCTCGACCTCGTTCATGTCGTGCACGCCCATGACCCGCTCGTAGCTCCAGAATTCGCAGAACTTCATTTGCAGATACAAAATGCCGTCGGCATTGTAATCGCGCACGAGATCCTTGAGGCACTGTCTGCGCTGAAGCTGCTTTTCCTTGTTCATAAAGCGGGGGCACTGGCTGGTCGTGAGATAATGCCGCGCGACCGCCGTCAGCGCACTCTCGCCCTCGCGCAGCTCTATCTGCTCTCTGCCTGGGATGGAGCCGTAGCAGTAGCGGTCGGCGCAAACGTACGCTCCGCAGTCCTCAAGAAGCTTCGTGAACGCAGGGTCGTCCACCTCGGAGCCCGTAACGACAAGGCGTGCGCGGTAATTGGGCTTCGGGTCAGTCCTTCGCTTTTTGATCTCCTTCAGAGTCTCCTCGAGCTTTTCCTTTATAAGATACTGCGGGCAGCACTCGGAAACGAGCTGGATAACGTGAAATTCATAGCTCGTGACGGGCGGGTTGGGGAGCTTTCTCAAGTCGCCTATTTCGCTCACGATGCGGCAGATCTCATTGTGCTCGGCTATCGCGGCGCGGATAGCCCCGTCGGAAACATCGACGCCGTAGACTCTCTCCAGCGGCTCGAGTATGTATTTTTTAAGCTGTCCCTCATAGTGCTCAAACGCCGCCTTCGTAGTCACGAACGGCACATCCATCATGCTCATAAAGAAGTCGGGATTTTGCTCCTTCACGAGCCCCATGATGTCAAAATATTCGTGCGCCCTGTGCATCATCTGGCAGGTCTCGGACGAGAACATCGCAGACAGGAAGTTATATCCCCCCTCCATACTGCGCTCAAGCACGCTGCGGGTAAACGGGCAGGTCTTGTTTGTCATGTAATAGGTGCCGATGTCGGTATTGCTCGTGCCGGGCGCGCGCAGTCTCACCGAGAAGCAGCCGCCGAGATTGAGCAGCACCTCAGGAACGAAATAGCAGGTGTAGCCCAGCGCCTTTTTCCCCTCGGACGCCGCCTGCTTGACAAGCTCGTTATTCGCATCCTGAAGCAGGTCTTCAAAATAGATAAGATGCTTTAAGTCTTTCATAGTCTCCCTCCTCCGCATTTTCACGCAGATCGCCGCGAACTTGCTTCGCGCTTCAAAACCGTGAATAATCACGAGAAAATATTATCACATCGGTATTTTTGTGTCAATTATTATTCTTGACATTGTGATCGAATTCGGTCATAATATTTCCTGTGATCGTGATTAATCAATCACAAGCTTTGAACGGAGCGGTGCAGCCATGGAATTTAAAAAAATAAGCATCCCCTCTCCGAAGGAATGCTTTTTCGAGAACGTAAAATCAAAGATACTGACGGGCGAGCTCGCCCCCGGGCAGAAACTGCCGTCCGAGCGTGAGCTGGCCGAGCGCACAGGGATAAACCAATCGGCGATCCACCTTGCGATAAAGGACCTTGAGCGCACGGGCTTTCTGGACATCGTCCCCCGCCACGGAACGTATATCGCCGATTACGTTTCCAGCGGCAACTACGAAACGCTGCACGAGATCCTCAAATCCGGCAGCCGGCACATGACGGAGCAGCGCGTGGTCTCGCTCGTGGAAACGCGAAACGCCTTAGAGGGCGGGGCGCTCATCCGCCTTGCAAACGAGCACACGCCCGAGGACATCAAGGCGCTTGAGGAGCACATCGAGCTTTTCCGAAGCGCGCGCGGCAAGGGCTTGGGCGCGGACGAGCTCGGAAGGATGACCAAGGACTTTCACTATCTCATCTGCAAGCTCAGCCGAAACGAGGTCTTTACCCTGCTGATGAACTCCTTTGCCGAAATTTCGCAGGGGCTTTGGCGGCACTGCGCGGGGCATTGGGGGCTTGAGGGGCTCATTGAGCAAAGCGAGCACCTCCTATCGCTCATTAAGCAGGGGCGCGGGCTTGACGCGCAGGTCTATATAACCGAAAAATTCAACGAATATGTCCGCGACTGCGGCATAAAAATATGAAAAACCCGGTGTCAATGACACCGGTTTTTTCAACCTCAGCGCTTGTCGATGCACTCGATTATTTCGCCCACAAAAACGAGATGGGGCTGCCAGCCGCCCTTAAAGTCGGGATAGACACGCGGCATGGAGGCATAATACTCCCGAATTTCCGGCGCAAGGTCCTCGCGCGAAAACTGATGCTGATACAGCTTCTTGCAAACGAAGGTGAGGCTCGCCTCCTCGTAGCTTATGCCCTTGCCGACCGTGACGGGAGTGAGCCCAGCGGCAGCGGCCTTGTCCTCAAATCTGCCGGTGTGGGTGCCGATATATGCAACTGCCTTGCGATACTGCTCGGGATAAAAGCTCACCGTGAAGAACTCGCTTTTCGTGAGAAATTCGCTGGTGTATCTTGCAGGGTGCACGTAAACGGTCACCGTCGAGCAGCGCTTTCCGTCGCGGCTCCAGGTAGTGCCGAGGCTGCCCCAGCTGACCGTGCAGCTGTTAAAATTATCGGGCTCGCCCGCGGTCACGACCGCCCACTGCTTGTCAAACATCTCAAAAACCTTGTAGTCTTTTTCCTTATAGCTATCCATAATAATATCCACCTGAAATTATAATTTTCCTCTCCGCTCCCGAGCCCTCGGCTTCAGGAGAAGCGCACTCACCGTGAGCACGGCAAACGGATTAACAACGTATCTGTAGCGCGACTGCACCTCAATGAGAAGGTACACGACAAAAAGCACGCACACTATCGTCGTCATCAGGCGCAGCGCAAAGCAGAATTCGCGCCTGCGGCACACGAGCATCTTAACTGCCGATGCAAACGCAAGAAGATACAGGCACAGCCTGTATGCGCGCTCATAGAGATAAAACTTCTTTGAAAACGTGTTGAGATCAAGCCCCAGAACGCTGTCCGAGCCGCCCGTAAACACGAAATACAGAGGCTCGCCCGAGTGCCAAAACGCCCTTATCTTATTCATGACGAGCGAAGTAATGCTCATACCCTCGGCATGGGAGCGCTTTATGGCGCTTATCGTTTCCTGCCAGCGCGCAGCGTTGTCGCTCATGGACATGATAAATTCGTTTCGGTTCGTGTAGGTGCCGCCTGTTATGAAGTCGAGTCCGACGACGAACTTCCACTGCGGTACGTTATTGCCGATACCGTAGGGCGCGATACCGCACAGGAAAAATATCTTGCCGACAGCAAACTGCAAAGCAAAATACACCAGCGTGAGCAGCGCGGCGGGTAAAATTTCTTTAAGCCCCCTGCGGCAGCAGCGATAGATAAGCGTGCAGAAGATGATCGAAAGAATAATAACGACGGCCTCGGCGCGCATGAGGTTTCCGACGGCGAGAAGAGCGCCTGCGGCAGCGGCCGATATATAGCGGTCTTTTGTCCCCGCGTCCTGATACCGCAGGAACACATATATGCCCAGCAGCATGAAAAACAGCGATATGTGCTGATTGGTAAGAACGGGCGTAAGTATAAACGCCGCGGGGCACAGCGCGTATGCAAAGCCCGCAAGCACCGCCTTGTCCTGCTCAAGATACAGCGCCGAGAGCATATACACAAGCCATATGCAGCCGACGGCAAAGAAGATATTCATTATCTGCAATGCCCGCAGCGAATTGCACACAGTAAGCACGAGCGCCTCATACATCACAAACGGTATCTGATACGCCCAGTTCCGATAATACTGAAGCTCCAGCCACGAAAAATCGCCGTTTACCGCCGAGAGCGCGCTGTTGTACATAAGTCCGAAGTCGCTGATGGGCTGCGAGTCAATTGACACCACGGCGAGCACCTGAGACAGAACGGCAAAGACCAGCAGCAGCGCCGGTGCCAGAACGGCACTGCACCTTCCCGCAAATCTTGCCGCGGCGAAAACGGCGGCGAGCACCGCAATGAGCAGCAGGGCATACGGCGCGGCCTCCGTCAGCGTGTGCTTATCGGGCATGGTACGGAGTATGAGTGCAAAGGCCGCAAGTGCGAACAAAAGCTCGATTATCCAAACGAAGTCCGAGAATTTGCAGAAAAACGACGGCTTTTCGTTTAAAGTCAAATCATCATTCATAAGTCATAATAAAGTTATATTGCCTCATGAACTTCATTCAGAGGCAATATTTTGTCGTAATATTTATATCAGAACGGGAAGCCCATGGGGGTGAGCTTGCTCATTGCCTGGTTGGTCGCATCCTCGCTGCGTGCGATGGCTTCGTTGACCGCGGCAACGATAAGATCCTGAAGCATCTCGACATCGTCGGGATCGACCGCAGAGGGGTCTATCTCGATGCTCTTGAGTGCGCGGGTGCCGATCATGGTGGCCTTGACTGCGCCGCCGCCGACGGTGGACACGAACTCCTTGCTCTCAAGCTCCTGCTGCATCTTCATGAACTCTTCCTGCATCTTCTGAGCCTGCTTCATCATATTTCCGCCGGGCATACCGCCGCGAAATCCGCCTTTTGCCATAGTATTTTCCTCCTTAATATTATACGAAACGGGTTTCCTTGAATTTTCTGAGCTCCTCGATATCGCGCCTGGGTCTGCCGTCGCCGTCGCTGAGCTCCCTGATGGTTATTTTAAGACTGCGTCCCGTCACGGCGTTTGCCGCCTCGCGCAGCCGCATGAGAACGTTCTGATTGTTGAGCGTGTTGAACGGGAAGCCGGGCATCGCCTCGAGCGTGATCGCATCGGAGCTCACCGTGCCGCGAGCCTGAACGGGATTGGTCAGTATCGCAATGACGCTGAACGGAAGGCTCTCCTCCGCCTTTTCCACGACCGCATCCCAGAGCTTATCGGGGTCCGTCGGAGCATTTTCCGCGCTCGGCGGAGCGTCGGGGTTGAGGCTCACGGGGCTTGCCTTGTCCAGCAGATCGTCCTCGGGCTGATACTCGGCAAACTGCGCGGGATCAATATCGTCCTCCGGCTCGGGGCTAAAGTCCCTGCGCGCCGGCGGCTCCTCGTCAAATGGCATTTCGTCGAGGGTGGAGTGAAATTCCTCCTCATCCTCGTCATCGTCGTCCTGCTCATTTTCCGGCTCCCGCACCGCCTGCACCGTCACTTTCGGTGCACGCTTAAAGTCCTCCTCAAGGCGCGATACCCTTGCGCGCAGTGCGCCGATATCCTCCGTCAGACGCTCGTCGCACAGAGATATTATGCACAGCTCGGCAGTGAGCTTTGCGCTTTTCGAGTCACGAATTTTGAGAATATAGTCCGAGACCGTATTTATATAGTTAATGAGCTCCGCCTTCGTGAGCTTTTTGCAGAACGCTGCGAGCACATCCGTGCTGAAGCGCCCCGAAATAAGGCTCGCGCCTGACTTTGGCGCAACGGACATCATAAGGCAGTCGCGCAGGAGCGTGTTGAGCTCATACAGCATCGTCGCGGGGTCTTTTCCGTCGTCCCAAAGCTGCGAAAACAGCTTCAGCGCATCCTCCGTGCCGTGCTTGACGGCATAGTCGAGAAGCTGCGCCGTGCGGCGGTTTCCCGTAAGCCCCATCGCAGCGTACACCGCGTCCGTGGTGATATCCTGCACGCCCGAGCACTGGTCAAGCAGCGAAAGCGCATCGCGCATTCCACCCTCGGCAAGACCGGCAATAAGCATCGCCGCATCGTGGGCAAGGTTAAAATGCTCGCACTCGGCAACGTGCTCAAGATGCGCCGCAATGACCGGCGGGTCAAGGCGCTTGAAGCTGTGCCGCTGGCAGCGCGAAAGTATCGTTGCGGGGACCTTGTTGAGCTCCGTCGTTGCGAGAATGAACACAAGGTGCTCCGGCGGCTCCTCAAGAATTTTCAGCAGAGCATTAAACGCGGAGGTCGAGAGCATATGCACCTCGTCGATGATATACACGCGCTTTTTGACCGAAACGGGGGCAAATATCGCCTCCTCGCGGAGCTGGCGGACGTTGTCAACGCCGTTATTTGACGCAGCGTCAATTTCAACAATGTCCATAATGCTGCCGTCCTCGATGCCGAGGCAGGCGGGGCATTTGCCGCAGGGGTTGCCGTTCTGGGGATGCTCGCAGTTGAGCGCCTTGGCAAGTATCTTCGCGCAGGTCGTTTTGCCCGTACCGCGCGTGCCGATGAAAAGATAGGCGTGCGAGGTGCGGCCGGTCGATATTTGGTTTTTGAGCGTTTCGGTTATATGCTGCTGGCCGACGACCTCGTCAAAGGTCTTGGGCCGCCATTTGCGGTATAAAGCCTGATACATAAATTCATCTCAATTCCCGACTGCGGATAGACTTATGCGGCCTTTGACAAGACTGCACACCCAACTTTGAATAATGCCATATGCCCGCCCCACCGGCAGCCGGCTCAGAACCGGCACCCTCGCGGCACACGCAAAGCACCGCTTAATGCTGCTCGG
>USPI01000032.1 GCA_900556535.1 uncultured Eubacteriales bacterium
GATCACAACAAATCTTGTTCGTATATTAACACAATGTTTTTTACAATAAAAATACAAATACCATTGCGGCTATCATATTTTTCTGATATGATAATGTCGAAAAGAGTCAAACAGGAGTATTGAATCAAATGGATCTGAGAACGCTTAAATATTTCTCGGTCGTGGCGGAGGAGCTTAACATCACGCACGCCGCCGAGAGGCTCTGCATGAGTCAGCCGCCGCTGAGCAACCAGATGAAGGCTCTTGAGGAGGAGCTGGGTATCAAGCTGTTCATCCGCGGCAAGCGCCAGCTTCAGCTCACGGACGCGGGAAAGCTGCTTTTCCAGCGCGCCGTGCAGATCCTCGACATGGCAGAGAAAACCCGCCACGAGGTCATGAGCATGAGCGGCGGCATGAGCGGCACGATAAACATCGGCATGGTCGAGGGCCGCGCTCCGTTTCTGACCGCGCGCTGGATCGCCGGCTTCAAGGAGGAGTACCCCGCCGTGAGGTACAGCCTATGGAACGGCAGCAGCGACGACGTGCTCGAGCGTATGCGCCAGGGGCTGGTCGATCTTGCGGTCATAGCCGCGCCCTATGATACGGAGCACCTTGAGGGCTTTGCCGTCGGGAGAGGGCCGTGGGTCGCGATAATGTCGCGCTCAAACCCGCTCGCCGCCGAGGAGGGCGACTCGATATCGCTCGAAAAGCTCGCCGGAAAGCCGCTTATAATCCCAAGCCGCCCGTCGCGCATCGACGCGATACGCTCGTGGTTTGCCGAGGTCGGCAAGGAGCCGAGCATCTTCTGCACCATGTCAAACTACATCGACGCCGTCGCGCTTGCGGAGCTTGACATCGGCATCGCCATCTTCCCGCGCACGACCTACACGCCGAACGATCTGCTCGTCACGAAGGTCATCACCGAGCCCGCGCGGCAGATAGAATACGTGCTCGTGCGGCATAAAAACCGCGAGCCGAGCGAGCTTATGACGGAGTTTATAAACTTCGTGCGCGACACCGAGGACACCACCGCCGACGACCCCGATTTCAGCGAGATCCTAAAGCATGAGTACACGCCCCCGAAGGATACGCCCTTCCTGTGATTTAATATACGCAAAAACGGCCCTGCCTCAAACGAGACAGAGCCGTTTTGGTTTATTTATCAGAGCTTTTGCACGCGCAGGGCACGCATTGCGTTCAGGACCGCGATGACCATGACGCCGACATCGGCGAAGATCGCCGCGCCCATTGCCGCGACGCCGAGCGCCACCAGAACCAGGCAGGCAAACTTGATGCCGAGGGCAAAGACGATATTCTCATACACGATGCGGATGCACTTGCGCGAGATTTTGATCGCCTTGGATATTTTCATCGGGTCGTCGTCCATGAGCACGACGTCGGCGGCCTCGATCGCCGCATCCGAGCCCATCGCGCCCATTGCGATGCCGATGTCCGCGCGCGAGAGCACGGGCGCATCGTTTATGCCGTCGCCGACGAAGGCTAGCTTCGCCTTGCCGCTCTGCACGGCGAGAAGCTGCTCCACCCGCTCGACCTTATCGGCAGGCAGGAGCCGGCTGTGCACCTCGTCGATGCCGAGCTGCGCCGCGACCTTTTCGGCAACGGAGCTTGAGTCGCCCGTGAGCATGACGGTCTTTTCGACGCCCGCCCTTTTAAGCTCCGCGACGGCCTGCTTCGAGGTGGGCTTCACCACGTCGGAAATGATGATATGTCCCGAATACCTGCCGTCGATGGCAACGTGGACGATGGTGCCCGCGCTGCGGCAGTCGGTGTATTCAATGCCGAGCGTGCGCATGAGGCGGTCGTTTCCGGCGGCGATCTTATGCCCGTCTACCGTGGCGGTCACGCCGCTGCCGCTTATCTCCTCGATATCGGAAACGCGGCTGCGGTCGATCTCCTTGCCGTAGGCGGTGCGCAGGCTCTTGCTTATCGGGTGGGACGAGGCGCACTCGGCAAGCGCCGCAAACTCAAGCAGCTTTTCGTCCTCTATCGGGCAGTGGTGTATACCGCTGACTTCGAAAACGCCCTTCGTGAGCGTGCCGGTCTTATCGAACACGACGGTTTTCGTCTGCGACAGCGCCTCAAGGAAGTTCGAGCCCTTCACGAGCACACCCTCGCGGCTTGCTCCGCCCAAGCCCGCGAAAAAGCTGAGCGGGATGCTGATAACGAGCGCGCAGGGGCAGCTTACGATCAAAAACGCAAGTGCGCGGTAGAGCCAGACGGTCCACTCGCCGCCCAGACCCATAAACAGCACCCTCACCAGCGGCGGCAGCAGCGCGAGAGCAAGTGCGCTGTAGCACACGATGGGGGTATACACCCTCGCAAAGCGCGATATAAACTGCTCCGAGCGCGACTTGCGCATACCCGAATTCTCGACGAGCTCGAGTATTTTCGACACCGTCGATTCGCCGAAGGGCTTCGTTGTTCTGACCTTCAAAACGCCCGTCATATTTATGCAGCCGCTTATGATCTCCTCGCCCTCGGCAATGTCGCGCGGGAGGCTCTCGCCCGTGAGTGCGCTCGTATTTATCGTTGATTCGCCCTCAACGACGACGCCGTCAATGGGCACCTTTTCGCCCGGCTGGACGACAATTATGCTGCCGGTCCCGACCTCGTCGGGATCGACCTGCTCGAGCTTGCCGTCGCGCTCAACGTTGGCATAGTCCGGGCGGATGTCCATGAGCGCCGTTATGTCGCGGCGGCTCTTGCCGACGGCGTAGCTCTGGAAAAGCTCACCTATCTGATAAAAGAGCATGACGAACACGGCCTCGTTGAAGTCGCCGCTTTTTTCGATCAGGGCGAGCACGATGGCGCCCACCGTGGCGACCGCCATGAGGAAGTTCTCATCGAAAACGCGGCCGTTTAAAATGCCCTTGCCCGCCTTGCGCAGAATGTCATAGCCGATAACGAAATACGCCGCAAGGTAGAGCAGCATCGCCGGCACACCTTGTATCGGCAGCAGGTTGAGCCCCGCCAGGATAAGCGCCGCTATGATTATCCGCACAAGCACTTTTTTCTGCTTTTTATTCATTATCCTCAGTCCTTACAGCGTTTTTCCCAAAATCCGAGCCGCGGCTCAGAGATATATCTCGCAGTCGTCCTCGACCTTCTTGCAGTTTCTGACGACGTTTTTCATGACCTCGTCAACGTCCGCGCCCTCTACAAACTCAACGGTCATCTTCTGGGTCATGAAGTTCACGGCAGCGGCCGCAACACCCTCGGTCTCAGACGCGGCGTTCTCCATGAGATTGGCGCAGTTTGCGCAGTCAACTTCGATCTTGTAGGTCTTTTTCATTGTAATTCTCCTCGTCGTTTTTTATTTGAACAATTAAATGATTGCTTAATCGTTATGCTTGCAGTATAATCAGTATGCACCGAAAAGTCAACGCTTACGGCGTCTATTCTTCCGAATGGGCTAAAATCACTTCCGAATGGAGCAACGATATGGAAAACGGGAAAACGCTGCCGCACGATCACGGCGAGGGGATAAGCGGGCAGCTGCGCGAGAACATGGAAAAAACGGAGAGCTTCCGCACGGTCGCGGACGTATTTAAGCTGCTTGCCGATCCGAGCAGAGTGCGCATATTCTGGCTTTTGTGCCACTGCTCGGAGTGTGTTGTGAACATATCTTTTTTGACGGGAATGACCAGCCCCGCCGTTTCGCATCATCTAAGGCAGCTTCGCGCCGCAGGGCTTATCGAGAGCCGCCGCGACGGGAAGGAGGTCTATTACCGTGCCGCCGCGACCGAGCAGGTGCGTCTGCTGCACGGTGCGATGGAAAAGACGATGCAGATAGCCTGCCCCGAGGAAAAATCCGGCGACATTTCCAGTGTGCCTGAGCTGCCGGAGCTTGATGCCGGCATCGGCGGCGAGGGAAAATACTCCCCTCAGCAGCTTGAAACGATACGGCAGGTGCACGATCTGCTGACGGATAATCTCGACCGGCGCTTCACGATTGAGGAGCTGTCGCGGCGCTTTCTGATAAATCCGTCGTCGCTCAAGGAGATGTTCAAGGGCGTATACGGGAAATCGCTCGCGGCGCACATTAAAGAGCACCGCATGGAGCTTGCCGCGCGGCTTCTGAGCGAGACCGAGCTCAGCATCGCCGAGATAGCCGAGCGCGTCGGCTACGAGAGCCAGAGCAAATTCTCTGCGGAATTTCGCAAGACCTACGGCCGCCTCCCCTCCGAGCACCGCCGCAACAACTGCCGTTGAGGCAGTTCGTTACCGACATCGGAAATGGTCTTTATTGCGATAGCTCGACAACTGACTGCCGGCAAAAACGCCGCATTTAGTGCGAAAAAGCAAACAAAGAAATCAGCCGAAAAGCCTTGAAAACGCTGCATCGGAGGACTATAATCCAAGTAAAATCAACACAAAGGAAGGATGTTTTATGAACAAGACAACAATGCGCACCTTGAGTATCCTCGCGGGCGTGCTGCTGATAGCGGCGGGCATTTTCTGCCTGTGCAACAAGCAGGCTGCGGTGGTCTCGGCTGGAGTTATCCTCGGCGTGTTCATGCTGTGCGCGGGCATTGTCGAGATAGTTCTGTTCTCCGTCGGCGGAGGGCTCGTGTTCGGCGCGGGCTGGCTGCTGCTTGACGGCGTGCTTACGGTGCTGCTGTCGATGCTGCTGCTGTTTAACCGCTGGTTCTCGATGGTCTCGCTGCCGCTGCTGTTCACGCTGTGGCTGCTTTTCACGGGCGTCACGAGATTCGTCAGCGCCTTCGACCTTCGCGTGCTCGGCGTCAGGGCATGGGGCTGGGTGCTCGCGCTCGGTATCGTGCTGCTCGCGCTCGGCATCATAGGGCTGCTTGACCCCGTGGTGAGCACGGTCGCGTTTGCGATAACCCTCGGCGTTGCATTCATTCTCGAGGGTCTGAGCATCGTCGCGTGCACCCTCATCGCAATAAAGGCCGACATCTGAATAACCGCACGACACAAAAACTGCCCCGCACCGTAACGGTGTGAGGCAGTTTCCGCATAATTGGCAAAAATAAAGAGGTGTTATAAGAATTGTTAATTAAAGAAAAGGGGTATGCTCGGTTCAGTCCTCATTAACGGCGAGGAAGCCGAAGCAGGCGCATTTGCCGTCCTCACGGCGGGCGCCGAGCTGCCAGCCGCCATCTACCTTTTTCTTGTAGATCTTAAGCTGCTCGCCCTCCATGCAGGCGGTGACATAGCGCATCTCCATGCTCCTTATGGGAAGCTGCGCAAGCTCGTCCGCGGTGAAGCAGTCGAGGAACACGCGCACATAGGCGACATTATTCATATGGCGGCCGATATCAATGCTCTCCGAGCGCACGATGTATGTAAACATCTCCTCGGAGTCGTCGAACTCGTCCTTGAAGCGGCTGAGCTTGCCGCCGCAGGGAAGCTCGTTATAAAACTCAAAATCATCGGGGAAGCCGAACTCGGAAAAGCGCACAAAGCCCGTATCACGGTTGAGGACGACCCACTCCGTGAGCCCCTCGGCGATGAGCTTCTCTCCGCAGCGGATGTCATAGCCGCGGTAGCCGCGCACGGCGTTGGGCTTGCACTGCTTTGCCCAAGTCGTGACCGTTACCTCGTCCAGCAGCTTCGCCTCGTTTATAAAATCTATCCTCGTGTGCGTTGCGACCCAGTAGCAGTTTCGCTTTGCCAGAGCGGCGGTGCCGTTGCCGATATCCTCCGCATGAAACGCCGCGGCATTCTGAAACATCGTGAACGCCGTCGTCGGCTTCATCTTCGGCTCCTTGCCGCACATATCCGGCGTGATGGTGATATTAAATGAAAACTTAGGGGTACTTGTCATGGTATTCCCTCCTCGAACAAGTTATACATATTTCAGTATATCACCTGCTTTTAAGTTTTCAATTAAACTTTGTTCAAATTAATTGAAGTATTTTCACGAAGGTCATGATTAAGCAGAATGCCGCCGCGTGTCTAAACGCTTTACAGGACCGCGCCGAGAGCCTTGCATTTAGCAAGCGTCTGTGCGTCCGGCTCGCCCTGACAGATGACGCTCGGGCACACGAGGCTGATCCCCGCCGCGCGGCAATCGTCCTCCCAGAGCTGCATCCAGTCTCCGTCGCCCCAGCCGTATGAGCCGAAGAGCGCAACTCTTTTGCCCGCAAGCGAGCCCTTCACGCTCTCGAACATCGGCTCGAATTCGCTCTCCTCGAGAGCCTCCGCACCCATCGCGGGGCAGCCGAAGGCGATGCCGTCAAGCTCCGCAGCCTGTGCTGCGCCGAAATCCGCGGCGCTTATGAGCGGTGCGCCCGCGCCCTCGGCTACCGCCTTTGCCATGGCCTCGGTGTTACCCGTGCCGCTCCAATATACAACGGCTTTTTTCATTATTATCATCCTTTCACTGTATTATCTGCTCCAGCGCCTTGCCCATGCACGCACGGGTGCAGCGCTCAAAGCTTGCAAACCTTTCCCTTGCCGCGTCAACGTCGCCGTAGACCTTCCAGCAGCCCGTCAGCTTGCAGCCCGCGGCATGATTTTCGATAAACCCGCGCACGTCCTCGGGCGGATAACCGAGAAACAGCCCAACCTCGTGGGGAAATTCCCCCTCGGCGCGCAGCCGCGTTATCAGGCGGCACAGGCAATTCTCCGCACAAGCGCACGGATAGCCGTTCTCGCGCAGAATGTCCTGCGCGGCGCTGTCGGCAAGATCGCATCTGAGCCGCTCGGGGCGGTAGAGATACAGCAGCACGCGATTTTTCATATACCGCATCGGCACTATTCTCAGCCCGCGCGGCAGGAAGGTCGCATTCAAAGCGCGCAGCCGCCGTGCTACCTCCTCGCGGCTTTTGTATTCCGCGGAAAACATATTCGCCGTTTTTATGCCCGCAAGCGTCGGTGCGCACTGCGAGATTATCAGCTCATCGCTCATTTGCGTTCACGCCCTTTCGTCGTTTTTATTATGCGGCAAAACGGCTGTCTTATCCGCAGCTTTTGTGGGCGCACACGGCTTATCGGCGCTCGTATTTCATCACCGTATATACGCCGAGCCCGTTCACGGCATCGCGCAGGGTCTTTTCGTCAACGGGAGCCTTCATCAAAACTCGGACGCTGCCGTCAGAGCTGTCTGCGCTCGCCCACACGCCGTCAATGGCATTGAGCGCATTTTCCACTCTCGTTTCGCAGGCGGCACACATCATGCCGTCCACACGAAGCATCGCCGCATAGGGGTAGTGCGACTTGTTTTTATCCGCGACTTTGATTTTCTCCTGCGCATCGCCTCCCGCTCCGCAGCAGCCGGACGAGAGCCTTTTCATATAGCCCTTAATCACAAGCGCTGCAAAGACCGCTATGACCAAGACTACTATCGCAAGCTCCACTTCATTCGCTTCCTTTCTTCGGGCAGAGCTTTTCAAGCGTCGCCTCGTCAAGCTCCGCAACGAGCACGCAGGCCGCGTTCTGAACGTCCGCCTCCGGCGGCAGAGCGTGAGTCAGAGCGTCCGTGACCGCGCCGTAATATCTTCGGCAGCGGCTCGCAAGCTCCGCACCGCAGAGCGTCAGATGCGAAAGCCCCGCCGCGTCCTTTGTGATTATATCCGCGTCCCTGAGATTGCCGAGCATACTGTGTGCGCTCGGCTTTTTTATGTTCAGATACCGCGCAACGTCTATCGTCCTTATGCCGCCCGCGGCGCCGAGCGCGTCGAGCGCGATAAGATAACCGACGACAGCGGCGGAGACCTTTATCCTGGGGTCAGTCATTGCTCGCTCCTATTTAAAAAAGGTGGGAGGCACAGAAGGGGAAAGACTGCGCCTCCCGGGGGGTTAATTGTTTTTAAGACTGCCTACATCGGTGCGATGCCCGTCCGAGCAGGCTCCGCCATGGCATTTTCCCGCCAGAGCACAGCCCGAGCAGCCGCACTTCGCACCGCAGGAGGATATGCCCGCTTTCTTGTTTTTAACTATCGAACGGATTATGAGCGCCACGATGACGATAAGTCCCGCGCTTATAAGAACCGTTCCGAGATTTTCAGCCAGCCATGAGAGCATTGCTTATTCCTCCTTTGCCGAATTTAAACTGAACTAAACCGTCTTGGCAGCCTTGGTGCTGAGGGTGGACGCCTCCTTGTAGGGGCGCACGAGCATATAGACGATAAGTGCCAGAGCCGCGACCGCGAATATGAGTCCGATCACGTTGACGTTTCCCGTGAAGAGGTTGCCGAACTGGTTTATCATGAGCGCAACGACGTACGCAAAGCCGCACTGATAGCCGATCGCAAACCACGTCCAGCCGCGGTTATTCATCTCGCGCTTTATTGCGCCGATGGCTGCAAAGCAGGGTGCGCACAGCAGGTTAAACACGAGGAAGCTGTAGCCGGTGATGCCGGTGAAGGCCATTGCGATGTTCTGATACACCGTGCCGTCGCCGCCGCCGTAGAGAATGCCGAGCGTACCGACGATGTTCTCCTTTGCGACAAGGCCCGTGATGGACGCGACCGTCGCCTGCCAGTTGCCCCAGCCGAGCGGGGTGAATATCCACGCGACCGCACCGCCGATCTTGGCGAGAATGGAGGAGTCGATCTGATCCTCGGAGAGCATCTGGAACGAGCCGTCCACCCAGCCGAAGTAGGTAGTGAACCACACGAAGATGGTCGAAAGCAGGATTATCGTGCCCGCCTTCTTGATGAAGCTCCAGCCGCGCTCCCACATAGAGCGCAGGACGTTGCCGACGGTGGGCATATGATAGGCGGGAAGCTCCATGACGAAGGGAGCGGGGTCACCGGCAAAGCGCCGCGTCTTTTTGAGCATGATGCCGGAGACGATGATCGCCGCCATACCGATGAAGTACGCAGAGGTCGATACCCACGCGCTGCCGCCGAACAGGGCGCCCGCGATCATTGCGATAAACGGCACCTTTGCGCCGCAGGGGATAAAGGTCGTGGTCATGACGGTCATGCGGCGGTCGCGCTCGTTTTCAATGGTGCGCGACGCCATGACGCCCGGCACGCCGCAGCCGACGCCGATGAGCATGGGGATGAAGCTCTTGCCGGAAAGTCCGAGCTTGCGGAACACGCGGTCGAGCACGAAGGCAATGCGCGCCATGTAGCCGCAGGCCTCAAGAAACGCGAGCATGAGAAACAGCACGAGCATCTGCGGCACGAAGCCGAGCACCGCGCCGACACCGGCAACGATGCCGTCGTTAATAAGTCCGCTCAGCCAGGGAGCTGCGTTTGCCGCCTCAAGTCCCTCGCCGACGAGCACGGGGATGCCGGGCACCCACACGCCGTAGCTTGCGGGATCGGGAGCGTCAAAGCCCTTGCTCTCAAAATATTTCACTGCGTCAACATAGGTCATCTGAACTACGTTATCGAGCTTATCCGCGCCCTCGGGGAGGGTGTCGTAATACGCGGTCATGGTGTTTATTGCGAGGGTCTCCTCGTCCTCGACGTCGATCTGCGCCGTCTTTTCGGAGGTCTTGAAGTCCTTCATCTGCGCAAGCGCGGCAGAGGCGTCAAAGTCCTCGGCCTCGGGGTCAAGCTCCTCGCCCAGGAACGCGCCGACAGCCTGAAGCGCCGCGGTGTATTCGTCGCTTGCGTCGTTATAGTCGGCAGAGCCGATGCCCAGCAGGTGCCAGCCGTCGCCGAATACGCCGTCGTTTGCCCAGTCGGTCGCGGGAGCGCCGACGGCAACCATTGCGACCCAGTAGACGAGGAACATGACAACGGCAAAGATCGGCAGACCGAGCCAGCGGTTAGTAACTATCTTGTCTATCTTGTCCGAGGTCGAGAGCCTGCCCGCGTTTTTCGTTTTATAGCAGGCCTTGATTATGGACGCAATGTAGAGATAGCGCTCGTTTGTGATGATGCTCTCGGCATCGTCGTCAAGCTCATCCTCGGCAGCGGAAATGTCCGCGTCGATGTGCGCCATGACCTCGGGGTCAATGTCGAGCCTTGCAAGCACCTTATCGTCGTGCTCGAAGATTTTAATTGCGTACCAGCGCTGCTGCTCCTCGGGCAGGCCGTGCACGGCGGCCTCCTCGATGTGCGCGAGGGCGTGCTCCACGACACCGGAAAACGAGTGCATCGGGATGGTCTTGCCGCTTCTTGCAGCCTCGACCGCAGCAGCCGCCGCGTCCGCGACTCCGTCGCCCTTGAGGGCGGAAATTTCAATGACCTTGCACCCGAGCTCGCGGGAGAGCTCCTTGATGTTTATAACATCGCCGTTCTTGCGCACGATGTCCATCATGTTCACCGCAACGACAACGGGTATGCCGAGCTCGGTGAGCTGGGTCGTGAGATAGAGATTTCGCTCGAGGTTAGTGCCGTCAATGATGTTGAGTATCGCGTCGGGGCGCTCGCCGATGAGGAAGTTTCTCGCAACGACCTCCTCAAGCGTGTACGGAGACAGCGAGTAGATGCCCGGAAGGTCAACGACGCTCACGCCGTCAAACTTCTTGAGCTTGCCCTCCTTTTTCTCCACCGTGACGCCGGGCCAGTTGCCGACGAATTGATTCGAGCCCGTCAGGGCGTTAAACAGCGTTGTTTTGCCGCAGTTGGGGTTGCCCGCAAGGGCAATTTTAATATTACTTTCCATTATTCCACCTCTACCATTTCCGCAT
Source organism: uncultured Eubacteriales bacterium (assembly GCA_900556535.1). Taxonomy (GTDB): domain Bacteria; phylum Bacillota; class Clostridia; order Oscillospirales; family Oscillospiraceae; genus F23-B02. The sequence goes on from USPI01000032.1 coordinate 10,562, forward strand.
CCGCCTTACGCAGCGACAGCTCATATCCGCGAACGGTCAGCTCGATGGGATCTCCGAGCGGCGCGACCTTGCGGACACTGACCTGCGCGCCCTTGGTGATGCCCATATCCATGATGCGGCGCTTCACCGCGCCCTCGCCATGGAGTCTTTTGACCGTCGCGCTCTGCCCGATGTTAACGTCTTTGAGAGTCTTCATGCTTCTTCTCCTCACACATATATTTTCTGAGCCATTTCCGCGCTTATCGCGATCCTGGCTTCCTTTACCTTGACGATCACGTTTTCGCCTACGGCGCTTATGATCTTCACGTCTCCTCCGACGACAAAGCCGAGGTTCTCGAGGTGCTTTCTGACCTCGGGCTTGCCGGCGATGCGCTGGATCGTATTGTCCTCGCCGACGGAAGCAAGTGTTAACGGCATCATTACATATCCTTTCTCTGAGCGATTAGCCTCCGCTAACTGCTCGGTCAAATATTAGTTAGCTCTCGCTAACTATCTGAATAATAGCATCAAATTTGCCCTTGTCAATAGTCCGAG
>USPI01000033.1 GCA_900556535.1 uncultured Eubacteriales bacterium
AATAAGGGCATCTTTTATGTAAAGAGCAGTTTCGGCCGGCTCAATGCCGCGTTTTAAGAATACCTCGCCCACCCGCTCGGGTCGGTGCGCCGCTATTTAAATTCAGTAAAATGAGCAGAAAGCAGTTTACAAAAAAACATCAGAAGGCGCTCGGTCTCGCCGCGATAGCAATTGCGCTCATCGTCATGGGGCTCATAGGCTGGCGCATCGGAGTGCCGCTTGTGAAGTTCGCCTCCGAGCCGGAGAAGTTCCGCGATTGGGTCAATTCGAGCGGGGCGCTCGGTAGGCTTGCCTATATCGGCATGGTGATACTCCAGGTCGTTATTGCCGTGCTGCCGGGCGAGCCGTTTGAGATTGCGGCGGGCTATGCCTTCGGCGCGGTGGAGGGCTCGCTGTTGTGCATCGCGGCGTCCACCCTCGGCAGCGTCATGGTGTTTTTGCTCGTGCGCCGCTTCGGAGTGCCGCTCGCGGAGGTGTTTTTCCCGCCCGAAAAGCTCAGCCGCATCCGCTTTCTCAAAACAACGCCCAAGCGCAATTTGATATTCCTCATCATCTTTATGATACCCGGCACGCCGAAGGATCTGCTGTGCTATTTTGCGGGGCTTACGGACATGCGGTTTTCGCTGTGGCTGATGATATGCTCACTGGGCAGACTGCCGTCTATCGTGACCTCGACGGTCGGCGGCGACGCTCTGGGCACGTCGAACTACTGGCTCGCGGGCGGTGTTTTCGCAGCAACATTCGTAATAAGCATCGCGGGACTTTGGATTTATGATCGGATATGCAAAAAGCACGGCGGCGATCAGACCCATGAGGACGGTTAAAAATGAGTTGAGCCTTTACAGGCTTTTCCGCCATGGAAAAATCTCGGCAGCACGCTATGTGCCGCCGAGATTTTGCTATTTATATATCTGCTTTTGCATCCTTTTCGCCGTCGACGAACATGACAATGAATGCGACCGTAAGCAGCACCGAGCTGCACAGTATCGCCTTCTCGTGCCAAAATCCGACCGCCTTGTTGCCGAGCACCGCGCCGAGAACGAAGCAGACTATGATCGCGTAGTACAGTGACGCACGAACCAGATGCTCGCGGTCGCGGTCACGGAAGTATTGGCAGACTGCCTGAGTTCCGCTGCGCATATTGCCGATGCACATGGTCGTTGCAATGCTGTTGCCGCGGATCTTGCGGAAGCTCTCGACCTGAATTCCGCAGGCAAACGAGATGAGTGCGTTTGCGGGAAGATTGAGTGTGAGCGGAAAAAGCGCCACGAGCGCGAGTATCACGGCCTCGACCAAAACAGACACCTGCCGCCAGTGCAGCGTGCTTTTCCAGTGCATTCTGACAAGCTCCGCCGCCGCGATCCCGAGCACGAACGCGAGCACCGGCAGAAAATAGTGCAGTGCTCCGGCGAAATTGCCCTCGGAGAGATTGACCCCGAACAGCAGAATGTTTCCCGTCTGCGCGTTTGCGAAAACCTGATCGCGCTGTATGTATGAGTATGCGTCCATGAAGCCGCCGGATACAGCCAAAAGCGCTCCGAGCCGTATGGACTCCGACATTTGTTTTGTGCTTTGCATATTGTGCCGTGCCTTCTTTACGGTTTTGCCGCCCCTATCTCCGCGGCGTAATAAAACCTCGCTGTTTTTAAGCGAACGAACATAGTATAATGCCGCAAATACGCAAAGTCAATAGGCTCTACTCGGCTATGGAGGTCCAGTCTTTACTCGTCATTATTTTGGCGCCGATGCGCTGCATATCGGCGAGATTTGACTCCTGCACGGCGTCGCTCACGGACGAGGTGCAGTCGCTGAGGACGACGGCATCATAGTCGAGCGAGAGTGCGTCGTAGCAGGTCGTGCGGATGCAATTCGGCGTCGTCGTTCCGGCGATAACGACCGTCTGCACTCCGAGGCGGCGCAGCACAAGGTCGAGATTTGTCGCAAAAAACGCGGAAAAGCGCGGCTTTACGATAATTCTGTCCTTATCGAGCACCTCAAACTCCTCGGGAAAGGCATCCGACAGCGACTCATCGCACACCTCCGACAGCGGTCTGCCGCCCTCGATCCAAAGCCTATGGCGCACCCTTTCGACGTCGGAGCCGTCGGCGCGGTAGTGGCGCACGGCGTACACGACGGGTATATCGTGCTCATGGCAGAAGCGTATCGTCTGCGCACACGCGGGTATGGTCGCGGCAGCGGAGGGGATGGTGATGGGCGAGGCGGGGTCAATAAACCCTCGCTGCATATCTATCATTATAAGAGCCGTCTTCATATTTTCTCCTTATATCAATCAATTTGCGAAAGCACATCGTACATTTTCAGCAGCACGGTCGCGGACTCGGCGCGCGTTGCGGTGTTATCCGGACCGAAGCTGCCGTCGGGATAGCCGTTTATTATGCCGAGATTCGCCATCACGCTGACCGCCTCACGATAGCACGGCAAGACGCGGGCGCTGTCGGAAAACCTCACGTTCTCCCGCTTGAGCTGCGGATCTATCCCACCCATGAGCGCGTCCATAAGGCGGCAGGCAAACGCCGCCATCTGCGCACGGGATATCTCCTCGTTCGGGCGGAAGGTATTGTCCTCGTAGCCCGCGATCACGCCCGTGGAAACGCCGAACCTGACTGCGGCGGCATAGCAGCCGGCAATTTGATCGGCATCGGCAAAATGCAGGTCGCAGCTCGATCTCGGGCAGCCGCACAGGTTATAAAGCATCGCAACAAACTGCGCTCTCGTCACCTCGTCATTCGGCTTGAAGCTGCCGTCCGTGTGACCGTTTACGATGCCGAGGGCGTAGCAGGAGACGACGCTGTCGTGATACCAGCCCTGCACGTCGGAAAACGGGTCGGACGGGTCGGCAAAATACAGCCTTGCACTGCGCAGGCCGTTATCCTTTCCGACTCCGCCGCTGAAGCTTACGTTTTCTCGCCACTGTCTGAGCGAGCCGGCATAGTAAATGCTCTCAAGCGCGGGGCAATCGGCAAAGGCGCTGTCGGAAATGCCCCGAAGCGACACGGGAAGCTCCGCACTGCGCAGTCCGCCGCAGCCGGAGAACACGTTTTCCCCGAGCACCGTTACGCCCTCGCGCACGACCGCGCGCTCTACGCCCTGCCTTTCCGCACTCCACGGAGCGCCGCCCGGCTCAAAATCATAGGTTGCGCCGCTGCCCTCAAGCGTCAGCACTTCTCCGTCGAGCTCCCAGCTCACACTCTCCCCCGCATCGTCATTATCCGCCGCCGCGCCCACCGTCAAAAGCAGGCTCAAGGCAAGCAGCAGACTCGGCATCCTTCTTTTCATCATATCTCATCCCCAAGCTTTCTGCGTATTTATTTATTATATCACTGCCCGAAGCGCCTGAAAACTCAGCGTTTTCAACAAATCACGGCCTCTGTTTTCGACATTTGGCGCAGTTTGCAGGCAAGCGAAGCGGACGGATTTATAACACTTTGATTGACTTATAGGCTCTTTGCCAATATAATGTTAAGCAGCTAACAAAAAGGAGAAATAGTTTATGAACATTCTATCGCTGCTTAACAGCGCACCGGTGTATGCCATATGCGGAGGGATCGTCGCCTTCGTTGCAGTGGTCTGCATCGTATTCATGGTCAGAGCTTACCGTGCGGGGCTCGCGATCGGCATCGACAAGATCAAGCTCAGGCGCACGATCACGGCCAGCGCGACATTTTCGCTGCTGCCGAGCGTCGGCATCCTGCTTGGCGTCATCGCCCTTTCGGGCAGCCTCGGCACTCCGTGGCCCTGGCTGAGACTTTCGGTCGTCGGCGCACTGCACTATGAGACGCAGGTCGCACAGGCTGCCGCGGAGCAGGTCGGTATGTCCTCGCTGTCGGCTGCGGAAATGACCCCCTCGGGCTTTGCCACCATCGCGCTTTTGATGAGCGTTTGCATCATATGGGGTATGCTGCTTTCGATATTCTTCAACAAGCGCTACCTCGACCGCCTCGGCAGCGGCAAGAAGAGCTCCGGCGGCGGCGCGGGCTTCGGCGACAGCGCCATGACCGCAATGTTTATCGGTCTGGTTTCTGCATACATCGGCAGCTACGTCGGCGGCTTCGTATCCGGCGGCGGGCAGCTCTTTTCCTTCTCGGGAAGCCTTCTTCCCATGTTCGTGGTCCTCGTGTCCGGTCTCGTGATGGCGCTCTTCGTCTACCTCGCGGAGAAGAAAAATCTTGCATGGGTCGAGAGCTTTTCGATCGCCGGCAGTATGCTCATCGGCATGACCGCGGCGGTTCTGGTCAAGCTTATATAAGGAGGCTTCAATATGAATAACGATTACTTTGAAAGCTATAATAAGCGCACACATATCATCGGCCGCGCAAGCTGCGCGATCGTGCTCATCTCGCTCGTTGCGGCTCCGTTTGTCATCGGCAAGTACCTCGGCGCAATGCCCGATATCGGCGCGGCGGCAAGGGCGTTCCTGTCCGTCGGTCTTGTTTGGCTCGTCGGCAGCGTCGTCGAATTTCTCGTCTACACCCCCATGCTCGGCGCGGGCGGCGGCTACCTTGCCTTCATAACGGGTAACCTTATCAACATGAAGATCCCCTGCGCGGTCAACGCCCGTGATATAGTCGGCGCAAAAACCGGCACTCCCGAAAACGAGATCGTTTCGACGCTGTCCATCGCCACCTCGGCACTGGTCACGATAGTCGTTCTCGCGCTCGGCGTTGCGCTGCTCGTTCCCCTGCAGCCCATCCTCCAGAGCCCCACGCTCCAGCCTGCGTTTGAAAACGTCGTGCCGGCGCTGTTCGGTGCAATGGCGTACAAGTATTTCCGCGGAAACATGAAGATAGCCGCGGCTCCGCTTATCGTCATGAGCGTGCTGTTCATTCTCGTCCCCTCCCTCACGGGATCGACGAGCTTTATGATAATCCCCGCCGGTGCGATCGCGATCGGCATAGCATACGTATTCTACAAGAAAGCCGGTACTGATAAATGAAAAAAGCTAAATTTATGATCCCCGCGGCAGCTCTCGCACTGCCCGCAGCAGCCGTCGTGCGCACTCTTCTCACGCCGAACAAGGTCTCGGGCTACCACGCGCCCGAGGCGGGCGAATATGCCCTTGAGCTTGCAAACAAGCTCGCCGAGATGGTCCGCTATGAGACCGTTTCCTACGCAAACGTCGACAGCAGCGAGAAATTTCTCGGCTTCCACAAGGTGCTTGAGGAGCTTTTCCCGCTCGTTCACGAGAAGCTTGAAAAGACCGTCATCGACGGAAACCTTCTGTATCTCTGGAAGGGCAGCAGCGACGGTGCTCCGATACTGCTCATGAGCCATCAGGACGTCGTTCCCGCAGAGGGCAAATGGGAGCACGAGCCGTTCGGCGGCGAAATTGCTGAGGGCAAGGTCTGGGGCCGCGGTACGGCAGACACCAAGGCATCCGTCATGGCGTTCTTCCAGGCCGTCGAGGAGCTTCTCAAGGAGGGCTACACCCCCAAGTGCGACGTTTATCTTGCCTCCTCCTGCACGGAGGAATGGGCGGGTGACGGCGCTCCGAAGCTCGTAAAGGAGCTGCAAAGACGCGGCGTTGAGCTGTTTCTGCTCTGCGATGAGGGCGGCGGCATAATCACCGAGCCCATCCCCGGCATCAAGGGCAACTTCGCAATGGTCGGCGTTTTCGAAAAGGGCAAGGGCGACGTTAAATTCACCGCCCGCTCCACCGGCGGCCACGCAAGCGCACCGTCGAGAAACAGCCCCATCGCGCGCCTTGCCTCCTTCGTCAATGACATCGAAACTCACTGCTACTTTAAGCGCGAGTTCCCGCGCGAGGTATCGGAAATGTTTAATAGCCTCGCGCCCTACGCCGCTTTCCCCTACAAGCTCATCATGGGCAATCTCTGGCTGTTCGCGCCCATTCTTAAGCCCGTTATCGGCAGACTGAGCGCACAGGCCGGCGCGATGCTCCAGACCACCATGGCGTTCACCATGCAGTCCGGCTCGGACGCCTGCAACGTAATCCCACAGGAGGCCAGCGTGAGCGCGAATATGCGCTTTATCCCCCACCAGGGCGAGAAGGAGAGCCTTGAGATAGTCAGAAAGCTCGCCGACAAACACGGCCTTGAGATGGAGGTCATCCACTCGAACGACTACACGGAGTCTGTTGATATTGACGGCGCCGCCTTTAAGCAGATCGAAAGCGTTATAAGCAAGACCTTCCCCGGACTTCCCGTGAGCCCTTATGTCATGACCGGCGCGACCGACGCGCAGTTCTATCAGCCCGTCTGCAAAAACTGCATCCGCTTTGCCCCCGTCATTTTCGGCGCAGAGCAGCTTGCCGGTATGCACGGCCTGAACGAGAACATCGAATACAACTGCCTGCCCGGTGCGGTGAGCTTCTACAAAAACCTCATCCGCGCTCAGGAGGACAGATAATAAACTCAGAAAAGGACACCCGCTCGGGGTGTCCTTTTTCGTTATCAAAATGTACTTATTATATGGAATTTCCGGTGTAGAGCTGATAGTATCTGCCCTTTTGGGCAATGAGATCGTCATGCGTGCCGCGCTCTATTATCCTGCCGTTTTCGAGCACCATGATGCAGTCGGCGTTTTGCACGGTGGACAGGCGGTGGGCGATAACGAAGCTCGTTCTGCCGCTCATGAGCGCGTCCATGCCCTCCTGCACGAGCCGCTCCGTGCGCGTGTCGATTGACGAGGTGGCTTCGTCGAGAATGAGCACCGGCGGGTCTGCAACGGCGGCGCGGGCTATCGCAATGAGCTGGCGCTGACCCTGACTGAGCTTTGCTCCGCTTCCCGTGAGCACCGTGTCATAGCCCTCGGGCAGGCGGCGGATAAAGCCGTCGGCATTGGCAAGGCGTGCGGCCTCGATGCACTCGGCATCCGTCGCGTCAAGTCTGCCGTAGCGGATGTTTTCCATGACGGTGCCGGTAAACAGGCAGGTATCCTGAAGCACCATGCCGAGGCTGCGGCGCAGGTCGGGCTTTTTAATTTTGCCGATGTTTATTCCGTCGTAGCGGATCTTTCCGTCATTTATGTCGTAAAAGCGGTTAATCAGATTTGTGATGGTCGTTTTGCCCGCTCCGGTCGAGCCGACGAAGGCAAGCTTTTGACCGGGCTTTGCGTACATTTTTATGTCGTTCAGGACGGTTTTGTCCTCGGTGTAGCCGAAATCGACGCCGTCAAAGGTGACCTCGCCGCGCAGCCTTATGTAGCTCACGCTGCCGTCGGACTTATGCGGATGCTTCCACGCCCATATGCCGGTGCGCTTATCCGTTTCTCTGAGGCTGCCGTCGGGGTTTTCGACTGCGTTGACAAGCTCGACATAGCCCTCGTCCTCCTCGGGCTTTTCGTCGAGAAGCTTAAACACGCGCTCCGCGCCCGCCATTGCCATCACGACGCTTGCAGCCTGCTGGCTTATCATCGTGACCGGCTGCGTGAAGCTCTTATTCAGGGTCAAAAACGCAACGAGAGTTCCGATTGTGAGCTGCGTGTGGCCGCTCAGGGCGAGCACGCCGCCGACTATCGCACACAGAACGTAGCTTATATTGCCGAGGTTTCCGTTTACGGGCATCATGATGTTGCCTATTTTATTGGCGGTCTCCGCGCTGCGGCGAAGCTCGTCGTTGAGCTTTTTAAACTGCTCAAGGCTCTTATCCTCGTGGCAGAACACCTTCACGACCTTCTGCCCCTCCATCATTTCCTCGATATAGCCGTTGACCTTGCCGAGATCGCGCTGCTGCCTGCCGAAATATTCTCCCGCCTTGGCGCTGAGCTTCGACATGACCTTGAGCATGACGAGCACCATCGCAACGGACAGCACCGTCAGAGGGATATCGAGCACTATCATGCTCACGAGCACCGCAACGAAGCTAATGCTCGCGTTCACGAGCTGCGGCAGGCTCTGGCTTATCATCTGGCGCAGGGTGTCAACGTCGTTTGTGTAAACGGACATGATATCTCCGTGCGCGTGGGTGTCAAAATAGCGGATGGGCAGGCGCTCCATGTTGTTAAAAAGCTCTATGCGCAGCCGCTTCATGGTGCCCTGCGTGACATTTACCATGATGCGGTTATAGCCGTAGGCGCAGACGATGCCGGCGATGAGCACGAGCGCAAGGCGCAGCATTGCCGCCGCCAGGGGCGCGTAATCCTTGACCGCCGCCGTCACGAGGGGAGTTATATAATCGTCTATGAGCGTCTGCATGAAAAGCGTTATGCACAGCGTGGACAGCGCCGACACCAATATGCCGATAACGACGAGGATGCAGGCGGTCTTGTAGTTTTTGAGCACATACGCCATGACGCGCTTAATTAGCTTGGGGTCGCCCTTGGGCTTTCCGAAATTGTTCTGTCTCATGCTCAATCCTCCTCTTCCGCTTCGTCAAAGTCACCGCTGCCGCTGCTCTGGGCGAGGTAAATTTCGCGGTAGATGGCGTTATTTTCGAGCAGCCTTTCGTGGCTGTCAAAGCCGCTGACTCTGCCGCCGTCAAGCACGAGTATCCTGTCGGCCTTTTCGATGCTGGATATGCGCTGAGAGACGATGAGCTTCGTCGTGCCGGGGATAATCTGCGCAAAGGCTTCCTTTATCTTCGCATCCGTTGCGGTGTCAACGGCGCTTGTGGAGTCGTCAAGAATGAGAACCTTCGGCTGCTTTAAGAGCGCACGGGCGATGCACAGCCTCTGACGCTGACCGCCGGAGACGTTGGTTCCGCCCTGTTCTATCCAAGTGTCGTACTTATCGGGGAGCTTTTCGATGAACTCCTCCGCGCAGGCAGCACGGCAGGCCTCGACACACTGCTGCTCGCTTGCATTTTCATTGCCCCAGCGCAGATTATCAAGTATCGTGCCGGAAAACAGCACGTTTTTCTGAAGCACGACGGCGACCTGATCGCGCAGTGCGGTCATATCGTATTCGCGCACGTCGCGCCCGCCCACGCGCACCGCGCCGCTTTTAACGTCGTAAAGTCTGCTCACGAGGCTCACGAGGCTCGTTTTGCCGCTGCCCGTGGAGCCTATTATGCCGACTGTCTCGCCCGAATGGATGTGCAGGTCAATGTCATGCAAAACGTCCTCGCCGCTGCCGGCTCTGTACGAAAAGCAGACGTGGTCAAAGTCTATGCTGCCGTCGGCAATGACGGTCTCGGGCTGCTCAGGATCGGTGAGATCCGCCTTTTCGTTGAGCACCTCGGAAATACGCTTCGCGCTTGCCGTGCTCATGGTGAGCATGACGAATATCATCGAGAGCATCATGAGCGACATCATCATGCTGATGACGTAGCTTATAAGCGAGGTGAGATTTCCCGTCGTGAGCGTTCCGGACACGATAAAATGCGCGCCGAACCAAGACAGTGCGAGTATGCTGCCGTAAATGACGGTCATCATGATGGGGTAATTTACGATGATGGTCGATTCCGCCTTGACGAAGAGCTTATACAACTCCTCCGCCGCTTTCCCGAACTTTTCGCTCTCATGCTTTTCGCGCACGAACGCCTTCACGACGCGGATGGCGGAGACGTTTTCCTGCACGCTCGCGTTCACATCGTCATAGCGGGCGAAAACGCGCGTGAATATCGGCATCGCCCTTTTCATGACCGTCAGCAGCACAATGCCGAGCAGCACCAGTGCCGCGAGGAAAACAAGGCTCAGCTCCACGTTTATGACAAAGCACATTATCATGCTGCATATGAGCATCAGCGGAGCGCGCACAGCGATGCGCATGAGCATTTGGTAGGCGTTTTGCAGGTTCGTGACGTCCGTGGTCATTCGCGTTACAAGACCGGCGGTGCTGAATTTATCGATATTTGAAAACGAAAAGCTTTGGATATTTTCATACATCGCGTCGCGCAGATTGCAGGCAAAGCCCGTGGACGCAGTGGACGCATAGCGCCCCGCCTCAACGCCGAAGAAGAGGCTCAAGAACGCGCAGGCTATCATGATGCCGCCGTATAAAAGCACCATGCTCATGTTCTGCGCCTGAATGCCCTTGTCGATTATCGACGCCGTTATAAACGGGATGAGTATCTCCATGAACACCTCAAGTGCTGTGAACAGAGGCGTCAGGATTGACTCGCGCTTATATTGCCCGATGCAGCCGGAAAGTGTTTTTATCACGGTCTCTCTCCTCCTTCGCAATGTCCTCCGACGCTGTCATAGACCTTGTACAGCAGCTCTCTAAGCTGCGTATGCTCTTCCTGCGTGAGGCAGGAAAACAGCTTCTCCTCGTTTTTTATCATATTGCTTCTCGTGCTCAGGCACAGGCTCCTGCCGGCCTCGGAAAGGCGCACGAGCTTAACTCGCCTGTCTCTTTCCGAAGCCCGCGCTTCAACGAGCCCCGCCCTTTCAAGGCGCACGATGACGCCCGCCATCGTAGCCTGAGAAACGTCAAAATAGCGCTCGAGCTCCTTGAGCGGCAGGGTGTTTTCCTCCGCGTGATCGAGCTTTATGAGCACCTTTATCTGCACGACCGTGACGCCGTGCTTCTGAAGATCGTTGTTTGCTTCCTTCTTTATCGTGTCGTTGAGCCGCTTTATCAGCTCTCCGCAATACAGCTCTCGTTCCATGCTTCGCCTCCGAAAAATTTTTATGAACGCATTTTAGCAAATTCAAAAGCACGCTGTCAACAGCGTGCTTTTAAAATTTACAAATGTTTAAATTTTTGCTTATTTTGCGAGTCGTGCAAGCGCCGCGTGACCGGTCATGGTGCCCGCGAGCGCGAGAGAATATATCCTGTGCCACTGCATCTTCTTTTTCTGATCCTTTGTCATGTGGCAGGCGGCAATGAGGACAAAGCTCACGGCGTAGGCTGCCGCGCCGCTTATGACGACCGCGGGTGCGGTTTTCTTCGCCTTCATGAGACCGGCTGCGAGATGCGCGGACGCTGCGAGGAAAAATACGCCGCTTATGGGCTCGTGCGCCTTCATGA
>USPI01000034.1 GCA_900556535.1 uncultured Eubacteriales bacterium
CTATCAGACTTTTTGACGAGCGAAGCGAGATTTTTCGTGAAGCATACTTCACGAAAAATGTGGCGGTTTTTAAATAACTAAGACCGTCCTCGGACGGTCTTAGTTATTTAAAAGCGCTGCGAACGAGCCGAGAATGTCATCGCTGATGCTGCCGGTGAGGGCGTTATTATAGTTGCAGATAAACGTGCCTGCAATGAGTATCATCATGCCCTCCGCCTCACGAGCTCCCGCTTCGTTGCCGTATATTTCGCGCAGACACTTTTCCATCACGGCGCGCCATTCGGCAAACTCTGCCTTCACGAGCTCGGCAACGCGCTCGTTATAGTGCGCCAGAACATAGGTCTGCGTCGTAGCATTGGGGCGCTGCTCGCCGACCTTGCCGCGCGCGACGTAGCTCATGAAGGCATTCATGTATTCAAGATTTGAGCCGTAATCCGAGCGGGGGTGGCTGCGAAACCATTCCACGCACTTTTCGCTCATGTATTCGCGCGTATATCGCACATAGCTGAGCAAAAGCTCCTCCTTGCAGTCAAAATAATTGAGCAGCTTCGCGTGGCTCATTCCTGCCTGAGCGGCTATGTCGCGCAGCGAAACGTTCGTGAGCGGCTTTTTGTCGATGCAGCGCTGAAATGCCATGAGAATTTCCATGCGCACGGCGTCCTTGTCTACTATAAGCGGCATTTTTTCTCCTTTGCTGTTTACAAAAAGGTTGGTGTGTGATAGTATTTTACCACTTGGTAAATTTAAATCCCGGAGGTAATGACCGTGGATAACGAAGATTTCCGAATTAAAATACACGTCCTGCACTGCGGCAGGATGCTCGTGAGCCCGCGCGTGCCGTATGGCGGCGGCATAACGCTCAAAAACCTTCTTCACGAGGTCACGGACAGAGTATCGAACCGCGTCGGGCTGCCCGTGAGCGCATATCTCATAGAGCATCCGAAGGGCAGAGTGCTTGTCGATACGGGCTGGGGCAGGGAGATAAGTCCCGACGGCGTTTACGATGAAAGCGCCGTCAGAAGGCAAATGCCCGACTATCTTGCGGCGCTGTACCGTCCGTGGGTGGCAAAGGGCGAGACCGTCGTTGAGCAGCTTGCCGCAATGGGGCTGCGCCCCGAGGCTATAGACATCGTCGTTTTGACCCATCTTGACGCCGACCACACGAGCGGACTGCGCTCACTCATGGGCGCAAAGCGTTTTCTGCTGCCCGAGGAGGAGCGCTGGTGGGCAGACCGTACGGTGTACAGGCTGCGCCAGCCCGCGGGGCTTTGGGAAGGGATGCCGATAGAGCATTTCTGGTTCAAGGGCACGATGGAGGGACCGCTGTGGTGGTCGTATGATCTGTTCGGCGACGAGACGGTGACGCTCGTTTGCCTGCCCGGACACAGCGACGGTCACATCGGTCTGCGGATACGAAACGGGAAAAAATTCGTCATCCTCACCTCGGATGCGGCATACACGGAGCACTCGTGGCGCGAGGATATTTTGCCCGGCTTCGGCTTTAATCCCAAGGCGATACGAAAATCCTACGCGTGGATAAGAAGTCAGGCGCAGAAGCCCGGCTGCGTGGCAGTCATTGCAAACCACGATCCCGATGTAAAGCCCTGCACCATCGAGCTATGACCCTGCGGCAGGCCGATTTTCGCTCATGCGGCGTTAAAGCCCTTGCGAATACACAGAGTATGCGCTGCGAACTTTGCCTTGCCTGAGCAAAAATCTGCTCTGCCGACTTGATGGTGCTTATCGTTTGCCGCCGTCTGGTGCTTACTGTTCGCCGCCGTTTGCTATACTCATGACCACATACTGACACAGCAGCAGTCCCGCGCTTGCCGGCACCCAAACCAGCGAGCCGGGCACGCTTCTGCGTCCCGGAGGAGGCGCCTCGAATTGAGCACATTCCATCGCCTCCTCGGGCGAAAACACGACCGCGTGGTGCTCGATGCCGACAGCTCGCAGCTCCTTGCGCACCACCCTTGCCAGCGGACAGCCGCTGGTCTTTTTTATGTCGCAGAGCGTCAGCCGTTGCGCATCGCACTTGTTGCCCGTGCCGAGCGCGGAAACGATGGGGATGCTGCGCTGCTTTGCCTGTGAGATGAGATCGACCTTGCAGGAGACGAGGTCGATGCAATCGACTATAAGATCATAGTCCGCGAAAAAATCCTCGCGGCTTTGCGCGTCGTAGTGACCGACTATGGCGCGCACGTCAATATCGGGGTCAATGTCTGCGATCCGCGCCTTTATGACCTCCGCCTTGGGCATACCCACAGTCGAGGTGAGGGCGCAAAGCTGCCTGTTAATATTGCTCAGCCCGACCTCGTCCTGATCTATAATCGTGAGCCTGCCCACGCCGCAGCGCGCGAGCGCCTCGGCGCACCATGAGCCGACGCCGCCGAGCCCGAACACCGCGACGTGCGCATTTTTTAGCCTGTCCATAGCCTCGCCGCCGAGCAGCATCTCGGTGCGAACCGTTCTTTCGTTCATGCTTTCGTCTCCGTAAAAAATACGGGCCGTCCGAGGACGGCCCTGTTTTGATTATGCTTTATCTGCCGACGTAGCGAGCCGCCTTGAGGTAGCTTGCGGTGCAGACCTCGGTCACCTTGGAGAAAACGTCGGTGTTCCACTTGCTCAGAGCGTCCTGATCGAGCAGGTTCTTTGCAATGTAGTCGCAATTGTTCATGTCGCCGCTCTCCTCGGTGGGAGCCTGATTGTTGTCGCGTGCCGTGAAGATGACGACGTAGCTGCCGGCAGAGCCGTCAACGACTGCGCTGTCGCCTGCCTTGCGGTCTGCGCTCTTGATCCACTCGGCAATGTCTGCCTCGACGGAGGAGCCTGCCAGAGCGGACTGCTCCTTGACCTCCGCGCCCTCAACGGCTGCCTTTGCCGCATCCGCGAGCGTGCTTCCGCCGTTAACGCCGGCGAGAATGGTCTCTGCGGTAGCGTGAGCGGCTGCCTTTGCCTCATCGGTGGGGTCTGCTGCGGTGCCGTCCTCGTTCTTCTCGGCCTTAGCGGCGACGAGGTAGTAGCTGTAGGTGAACTTATCGTAGCTGTCCTTGACGGACTCGTACTTCTCGGTGAGCTGGTCGGCGGTGTAGCTCTGTGCGCCGGTGATGGAGAGCTGGACCTTGTTTGCGAGAGCCTCGAGCTCGAGGATGCCGCGGGCGACGGATTCGTTGGCGCCCTTGCCGTACTGAGCCGCGAGGAACTTGCTTGCGTTGCGGTAGTTATTTTCCTTTGCCGCGTCCGCAATGGCGCTCACGGTCTTGTCAACGCTCTCAAGGTCGGACTTGTCGAGGGAAATATCGTTTGCCTTTGCGTATGCCTCAAATGCCGCCATCTGGGTCAGAAGGCTCTTGGTGGCGTCGCGGAAGTAATCGTCCCAGGTGTAGTTCTCCTGATCCTTGGGACCCATGGGGCAGCTCTGCTCGTCAAGAGGCTTGTTAACGTCAAGACCGAACATGGATGCATAGCTTCCGTAGGTGTTGTAGAAGTTAACAAACTGCATATTATAAACATAGTTACACTCGGCGACGGTGAACGAGCGGTCTATCGGGGAAACGGTCATGTCGCCCACGGTGACCTCGGTGCTGCTCACAGTGAGAGCGTTGAGGGATCTGTACATAGCGCCGGTGTTAATGTAAATTGCGACGGCGAAGAAGATAACGAGGGCTACGCCGACGATTATCCATTTGATGCTCTGCTTTTTCTTCTTTGCGGCCTCCTCCTGAGCGAGAATGTCCTTTCTGTAGGTGCCCTCGCTTCGGGCGGTCTGGCGGTTCTTTCTTTCGGTTGATGCACTCATGTCTGATCTTCCTTTTTACATTTAATAATGTGATTTTTTAATTATACCCCAAAATGGCAGTAGTTTCAATAGCAAAGTTGCGCCTTTGCCGCCGATGTGGTATTATCGTGGGGAATGCTAATATGATCGAGGCAAATAAATTGAACGGCAGCAGAAAAAAACGCAAAGGCTCCGTGCGGCTCACGCTCGGCGTTATAATAATTCTTGTCCTTCTCGCGGCACTCGAGCTGCGCGACAGCAGCGCAAATCTTGAGGTGAGCGAGTATGAAATATCATCGGAAAGACTCCCTGAGAGCTTTGACGGCTTTCGCATCGTTCAGCTTTCCGACCTGCACGGTGCGCGCTTCGGCGAGGATGGAAATGAGCTTGCGGAAACGGTCAGGGCGCTGAAGCCAGACCTCATCGCACTCACGGGAGATTTCATAACCGACGGGAGCGACCTTGACGCGGTGCGCGAGCTCGTGCCGAGGCTCACCGAGCTGTGTCCCGTGTATTTCGTCAGCGGCAACCACGAATTCGGCTCCGGTCTTGCGCAGGAGGTCAGAAAAATCGTGGAGGACGCGGGCGCAAGGTATCTGAGCAACGAATTCGTTACGATATCCCGCGGCGGAGAGAGCATACTCCTCGGCGGAGTGGAGGATCCCTTGGCGTATGCCGATATGATAGACCCGCCCGAGCTTGCGAGGCTAATGAACGAGGCGGACGCGGCGGCGTATAAAATCCTCCTCGGCCACCGCAACTATTGGATGACGAAGTATCCCGAGCTGCCCGTGGATCTGATATTCAGCGGCCACGCGCACGGCGGACTTGTCCGCATACCGGGCGTCGGTGGGCTTATCGGAACCGACAGAAAGCTCTTTCCGCGCTACACCGCGGGAGTTTTCGAAAACGGCAGCTACACGCTCGTCGTCTCGCGCGGGCTGGGTAACTCCGTGCCCGTGCCGCGGCTTTTTAACCGCCCCGAGATAGTCGCCGTGACCCTGCATAATTAGGGCATTTTTTCACCCTGAGCGGCATATAATAAAACTATGCTGATTTATTTAGAGGTGAAAAGCATGGAACAAGATATTGACGATCTCATTTTCGGAGATAACGATCCCGGTCCGAGCGACCGCTGAGCCTGCCGCAAGGCAGGCTTTTTTATATCACGTTTTATATCACGGCGCGGAAGACGATGCTCCGACCGTCGGCGCTTTCGGCGCTTATGCTGCCGCCGTGAGCCTCCGCAACGGCGCGCGCTATTGAAAGCCCGATGCCGGTGCCGCCGTCCGCGCTGCGAGCCTTGTCGGCGCGGTAAAAGCGGTCGAAAAATCGGCTTATGTCGCCGAGCGAGCCCTCCGCGCAGGTGTTATAGACCTCGATGACGCTGCCTTTGTGCTGATTACGGACCGAAAGGCGAATTTCGCCGCCCTCGTCGGAGTATTTAAAGGCGTTGTCGAGCAGGATGGAGATCATCTGCTGCACCGCCGCCATGTCGCCGTGAACGGTGATGCTGTCCTCGATGCTGCGGGAATATTTCTTGCCCTGAGCCACGGCGCGCAGCTCAAAGGGTTCGGATACCTCCCACGCGGCGTCGCTGAGCGAAAAATCGCACATGTCAGGCATCTGCGCACCCTCGTCGAGCTTCGAGAGCGTCACGAGGTTTGCCACGAGCTTCGACATACGCGCGGCCTGCTTTTGAATGTTGTCCACCCACTCGTTTTCGCCCGTTTCGAGCTTTAAAACGTCCGCGCTCGTCGAAATTGAGGTCAGCGGCGTCTTGAGCTCGTGCCCGGCGTCGGTTATGAACTGCTTTTGAAGCTGCATATTTTTCATGTACGGCGCGGTCGCCTTTTTGGAAAACGCCGTTATGAGCGCAAACGCCGCAAGCAGAGCCAAAAGCGACACGATGACGGAAACCCTCAGCAGATTTTTCATGGAATGCTGCTCCGGCACGGCGTTTAAAAACACGACGATGCTGCCGCCCGAGGCGCCGAGGACGCGGTAGCGGTAATCGCCGTAGTACCCGCGCTCGCGCCCGGAGGAGAGCGCGTCCGAGGAGTAGGACAGCGCCTGCTCGACGCTCACGGTTGCTATATAGTCGCGGAAAACTCCGGCGGCCTTGCCGTTTTGGTCGTAGTATACAGCGAAAAAGCGCGTCATGTACATTTCCTCGGACGAGTGTCCGCCGAAAATTTCGGGCAGGGAATAGTCCTTGCCGGAGCTGTAGCTGCCGGTCAGGGACATGATGTCGAGCGTGGCATCAAGACTGTCCGTTGTTATTTTGTAGTTCCATAAATTCACCGCGCAAAGCAGCACGAGCGTCACCGCTCCGATCGCCGCCATTGCCGCCGCGATAAATCTTCTGCGAAGCTTTTTGAGCATCATTTTTCCTCCAGCGCGTAGCCCGCGCCGCGAATCGTTTTTATTTCGGTCTGCGCTCCGAGCTGCCGCAGCTTTTTGCGCAGAAATCCGATGTACGTCCAAACGACGTCGGTCTCCGACTCCGTGTCAAGATCCCAGACCTTCTGCATGAGCGCCTCCGACGAGAAAACGCGCCCGCGGTTGCGCATGAAAAGCTCCATGAGCTGAAACTCCTTGTTGTTAAGGCGCACGGAGCGGTCGGAGCACGAGAGCGTGTAGGAGCTTAAATCGAGCGTCGTGTCGCCTACGCAGAGCGTGTCCGCGGCATAGCTTCCGCTGCGCCTTGTCAGCGCCCTCACGCGCGAGAGAAATTCGCCCATGGCAAAGGGCTTGGGCAGATAGTCGTCCGCGCCCGCGTCAAGCCCCGCGATGCGGTCTTCAATTTCACTCTTCGCGGTCAGGAACATAACGGGCGTCGTCACGCCGCTCTCGCGTGCTCTTTTGAGCACCTCCAGCCCGTCGAGCCCGGGCATCATTATATCGAGCACTATTGCGTCATAGTGCACCGAGAGGATATAGTCCAGCGCGTCTGTGCCGCTGTGCACCATGTCCACGGCGTAGCGGCTTTTTTCGAGCATGACCTTCAGCGCCTTTGCGATGCCGACCTCGTCCTCCGCAATAAGGATACGCATAATTTACATCTCCATAAAATTTATAGTGTTATAATAATATAATGATCGACTGAAACGAGCCTGAAAATATTATAATGTCACGGACGCAAAATTCAAATAAGATTTTTTTCAAATTCATATTTTGCTAACAAATCTTTTTCAGTCCATTTCAGGTCGGCGCTTTATGCTTTGGTCATACCGAAAAGAAAATCGATCGGAGGCTCAACGATATGGATAATATGAACGATAATGACAACATCCGCAATGACGACACGATAGTCGAGGGCGAGTACAGCTTCTCCGCCGCGCCTCACCGTGAGCAGGGCGAGGCTCAGCCGCCCAAAAAGGAAAAGACGCCGTTCTGGAAGAAGAAAGGCGCAGTCATCGCCTGCCTTCTCGTCGCGGCGATGCTCGCGGGCTTTTGCGGCTCGGCAATCGGCAACGCTGTGTTTTCGTCCGGCAGCGGCACGACGGTCTACGAGGGCAAGCGCCCGTCAACGGTCGTGAACACCTCGGAGGTAGACACGAGCAAGAAGATGACCGCCGCCGAGGTCTATGCCGCAAACGTAAACTCCACCGTCGGCATCACCACGCAGGTCACGACGAACTTCTGGGGCTACACCACGCAGTCGGCTGCCTCGGGCTCGGGCTTTATCCTCACCGCCGACGGCTATCTTCTGACAAACTACCACGTCATCGAGTCGGCAAGCTCCATTAAGGCAACGCTTTATAACGGCAAGAGCTATGACGCGACGCTCATAGGCTATGACGAGAGCAACGACATCGCCGTACTCAAAATTGACGCCGAGGGGCTCACCCCCGTCACGCTCGGCGACTCGGATAACCTCAATGTCGGCGACGATGTCATCGCCATCGGCAATCCTCTTGGTGAGCTGACCTTCTCGCTGACCTCCGGCTCCGTGAGCGCACTCAACCGCGAGGTAACGCTCTCCAGCAACGTCACCATGAACCTCATTCAGACCGACTGCGCCATTAACTCCGGCAACTCGGGCGGTGCGCTGTTTAACCTCTACGGCGAGGTCGTCGGCATCACGAACGCCAAGTATTCCGGCTCGTCCGGCTCGGGCGCGTCCATTGATAACATCGGCTTTGCCATTCCCATTAACTCAGTGCGCTCCATAGTTGACAGCATCATCGAAAAGGGCTACGTCACCAAGCCCTATATCGGCGTCATGGTCAGCGATGTGGGCGAGGAATCGACCAAATACGGCCTGCCCGAGGGCGCGGCTGTCGTGTCCGTCACGGAGGGCGGCCCCGCGGAAAAGGCGGGCATCAAGGCAAATGATATCATCACCGAGGTAAACGGCAAGGCGATAAGCGGCAAGAGCGACCTGAGCGCCGTTATTTCCGAGCACGCGGCGGGAGATAAGCTCACCCTGAGCATCTACCGTCAGGGCGAAACGCTCAGCGTGACGGTGGAGATAGGCGAGCAGCAGACCTCCGCCCTTGCAAACGAGCAGCAAAGCTCGCAGCAGCAGACCATGCCCAACGGCGGCGGCTTCTTCGGCTTCGGCGGCTGATGAGTTAAAATTCAAATTAAAAAGCAAAAAACAGGCGGGAACGCATTGCGTTTCCGCCTGTTTTTCATAATGTCCTGCACTGTTCAGCGCTTATAAAATTCCTTGGAGTTATCGAGCACCTGGCACTCGGCGTTCGGGTAGAGCACGACCTTCTTCGGCGTGCCGTCGTCGAGGATGCGCAGGGCGTCATTCCACGTCTTGACGTACTCGGCGCCGGAGTGCTCGTCGATGTACCACGGGTCGCGCATGCCCTTGACGGTGTGCTCGGCAAACACGACGGCGTGGGCCATGTTCTTGCCCTTTGTGTAGCAGCCGGACCACATCATGCCGCCGGGGGCGGAGTGGCCCCACTTGTCGTACAGGAAGTGCACGCACGGGCCGAACGGGGAGTTGGCCGCGAGCACGAACGAGCCGCCGTCCTTGAGCGAGGCAATGACCTCGGGCGTGTAGGCGCAGTTGGCCTCGGCGGGCTTGAAGTAGTTGTTGGCGATGACCACATCGCAGTCGGGCACGAACTTTGCCGCGTAGTGCTCGGCGGCGTAGGCGGCCGCGTGCTGGATCTCGGCCTCGAAGTCGCCGGCGAACAGGTTGCAGATCTGCGCGTGGCCGTTGAGGATGGCGTCGATCTTGAAGTCGAGCCCCATCATGCGCGCGGCCTGCTCGGCGTCGCTGCGCATGAGCGTGTGGGGGTTGCCCATGTTGAACTCCGTCGTCGTTGTGAAACTGTGGTTGCGCATGATCGTGCGCAGCGAGCTCACGCCCGGCAGGATGCACTTGGCGCCGCCGCTGAAGCCGTAGTAGCTGTGGGCCATGGTCGTACCGATGGCAATCTTGTAGTCGGCGGACATGACGTCGGCATTGATCTCGACGGGCACGTTGTTGGTCGTGTTGCCGACGAACACGTGGTTGAAGAACAGGTTGTGGTTGTGCACCTCGTAGTTTTCGACGATCTCCTCGCCGAGCTTGCGCACGAACTCCGTGCGGTACATGACGCCGTGGGTGCCGAGCGCGATGATGAACCAGATGTTCTCCTTCGGCACGCCGGCGGCGCGCAGTTCCGCGATGACGGCCTTGGCGATCGGCTCGCACGGCGTCGGGCGGGTGATGTCGTCGATGATGATGACGGCGCTCTTCTTGCCGGCGGCGCCCTCGGAGATGGGCTTGGTGCCGATGGCGGCGTGGATCTTCTCGGCAATCTGCGCCTCGGTCAGAGCCGGGGTGTCATAGCCGTGGATCTTGGAAATGTGCACGTCCCAGTTGTCGGGGAACGCGATCGGGATCGGCTGGTCGCCGTAGTTGCTGTTGGATGGCAGGTCGAATGTTTTCATGTAGGAACCTCCTGAGGTCAGCTTTCCTCGCCGGTGTTTTGCTCGCCCAAAAACTCGCGGTACGGGCCGGTCAGCGTCAGGTGGTCGCATACGGCGGCGGCTGCGGCGGCTTCGTCGCGGTCTTTCAGGGCCTGACAGATGGCCTGGTGTCCGGCGCGCGTCAGTGCGTTTTCATCCAGACGCCAGGTTTTCTCGAGCACACGCTCGCGGTAGATGTCCATAAGCGAGGACAGCGTGGTGTAGATGTATTTGATGAGGGCGTTGTGTGACATGCGCATGAGCGCATTGTGAAACTGGGAGTCCAGTATGGACTGCTGGTCAAGGGGCGTGCCGATGTAATCGTAGTCCGCCAGCGCGCACACGCGCGCGATCTCGGCGTCGGTCGCGTTGCGGATGATGTCCCGGCACACATCGGTTTCCAGCACGATGCGCAGATCCAGCACGTTTTCGAGCGTGCCGTTGCTCAGCGCGAACAGCGCGCAGATCGGCCGGTTGATCGACAGCTCCGGCGTGTTCGTGATGTACGAGCCGCTGCCCTGGATGCTCTGCACGATGCCCATGGCCTCCAGACTCTTGATCGCCTCGCGCACGCACGTGCGGCTGACGTCAAACTTCGTCGCCAGACACAGCTCCGTCGGCAGCTTGTCGCCCTTCTGGAGCCGGCCGCGATTGATCTGATCGAGGACGGCGTCCACGATTTTTTTGTAATTTGTACTGGACTCTGGTTTCATGTTGTTACCTCGATGAGCGATATTCACAAAAATCGCATCGTTTTTTTGAACATTATGATTATTTACAAAGAAAAAGAGCGATGGTATGATGGAAACAATCAAATGTGTCAGACAAATTTGGGACCTACCAGAGGTCCTTTCCTTATTCGCCGGAAAGTTGTCTGACAATTATCGGGTGACTTATGATCTGTGTCTACATTAGCACATTCTTTTTTTTAAGTCAATGATTTGTCAGACAACTGACGCTTTATGGGACACGGAAAGAAAGAAGCCGAATCAGCGCTGAGTGAGGTGAGCCATCGAGAGAAGTGGAGCAGCATTCCCCCTGTATCGCAAAAGCAGAGATTTTGGAATGAAAATGTAACTTAGAGGAGAAGAAGAAAATGTCAAACACGAGCAACGCATCAAAAAATGTCAAGCGCTTCCTGCTGCTGTTCGCGCTCGGG
>USPI01000035.1 GCA_900556535.1 uncultured Eubacteriales bacterium
AGAAACTCCTCGCGGCTCATTAGGGCATTCAAAACCGGCAGAAGCGCAGCCGCAGTCATTTTTTTCGGCAGCTCCATGCCCGAAAGAAGTCTTTCGCGGCGCATGGCGCTGTCGGGCTTTCCCGTGAGCCCCGCATGGTACATATCCGCCATGCTGATGGGCTCGGTTTCCTGCGCAGCGGCTCCGTCAATTGTGGCTCCGGCGCGCCTTAGCGCATTTAAAAGCACCTCGGGGCTCATTCCCTCGACGCCGAGCTTTCCCTCCTTCGAGGCCTTCGCCTTGCGCCGCTCCTTGCCGTAAACTTCCGGTATGTAGGCGTGCTTTACGAGCTTCGGGTCAACGCTGCCCTTGATGAAATTTCGTATCACGAGCCCTGCCCCGTCGGAATCCGTGAGCACTATAAGCCCGCGCTTTTCGGCAAGAGTGCGCAGAAGCTGCTGCTTTTCGCAATCGTTAAACACGCCGAAGCCGGAGGTTTCGATGATGACCGCGTCTACTATCTGCGAGAGAGTATTTTTATCATACCGCCCCTCGACAACGATGACCTCGGATACTCTATGCACCGGCTTCACCCGACGCTATGCGCATCACGCAGTCCTTTAAAAGCTCCGTGGGATCCGTGCGCGAGCTCTTCATGGCGTAGTCAGTCTCGCAGCAAAGCTCAACGGCGCGGCGGATCTGCTTTGTCGAAAATCGCCTTGAGGCGGCAAGCAGACGGTTTGCGATGAAATCATATTTTATTGCAAGGGTCTTCATGACATAGTCCTTGCCAAGATCGTTATCTATGGCGACGCGCGCGGCATACATACGGCGCATTTGGTTTCCGACGAAGGCAAGTATCATAAAAGGCTCGTTATTCTTATCCGCCAAAAGCTCGCCGAGAAGACGCATCGCGGCGTTATTCTCGCCGTTTGCAAGCGCCTCGGTCATGTCGAAAACGACCGCCTCGGGAATATGGTGGGCAACCGCGTTTACGTCCGCCTCCGTGACTCTGTCGCTTTTGGTATAGGCGGCAATTTTGTTAATTTCGGGTATGAGCCCGTTCATAAGCCCGCCGCTGACGTTTATAAGACGCTGCACGGCATTGAGCTCGATGCCCTTCCCCGCCGCGGCAAAGCGCTTGATTATCCACTTTATGAGCATATCCCCGCTCTGCGCCGTTACGCACTGCTCAAGGCCGTATTTCTGAAAGGTCTTGAATATTTTCAGGCGCTTATCCGGCTCGAAGCCGATTGGCGCCATGAAAACGACCGTGCAGTAATCGGGAATGTCGGCGAGAATCGAAATTATCTCATCCGTTTCGCGCAGCTTATTTATATCCACGCCGCGCACCTCGACGAGGCTGCGCTCGGACAAAAACGGCACGCTGTCAACCGCCTCGCGCAGCGAAAGCGCCGTGAAGTCGCGGTCGTCAAGCCTGCGGTAGCTGAAATCATCACCGCCGTCGGGAACGCACAGCTTCTTTATCTCCTCAAAATAGCGGTCGGCAAGATAATCCTCCGGACCCCAAATGAGGTACAGCCGCTCCGGACCCTGCGCACGCAGAGCCCTCACGCTTTCGTTATAATTAAATTTTTCTTCCTTTGATTTCGTCTTCTTTGCCATTTATCCACCTGCCGAAATATGTATTACAATTCTGCCGAGCTCATCCGTGCGCAGTATCTCCGCGCCGTATTCGCGCAGCCGCTCAAGCGTTTCAACCGTGGGGTGTCCGTAGGTATTATACCCTGTCGATATAACCGCCGTCTCCGGCTGCGTTTCGGAAAGCAGCGCCGTGCTCGTTGAGTATTTTGAGCCGTGATGCGGGACGATAAGAAGCTCCGTACCCTCAAGCTCATGCGTCCTCACAAGCTCGCGCTCAACGGTTTTTTCAACGTCTCCAGTGACGAGCATATCGTATTCTCCGATGCTTGCGGTTAACATAATGCCGCTCTCGCTGCGTTGGCCGCGCTCGGAGCTTTCATACACCGCAAGGCTTATAGCGCCAGCAGTGATATTTGTATCCTGTGTTATGTAAACTATTTGAGTGCCGTTAGTCTCAGCTGCCGCGAGTATGCCCTCGAGCATACCGTCGGAGCTTGTGTCCTGCGCGTTATCGGGCAAGACGAGCGTTTTGACGCTCATGAGATTTAACAGTCTGACGACGCCGGAGGCATGGTCCTTGTGCAGATGCGTGAGCACGAGGCAATCGACCGTATCGTGTCCGTGCGCATGAAGATAGGACGAGAGCATATTTCCGGCGTTTCCGATAATGCCGTGGCTGCCGCAGTCTATGACCACGGCGCTGCCGCCCTGAGTGACGGCGATGCACTGTCCGTTTCCGACATTCATTATGCCAATGGTGCCGTCGTCATTGCGCGCGTCGCGTGCCGTGAGCGAGAATACGCCGATGAGCAGGATAACGCACACGGCAGTCGGAGCAAGCACAGTGAGCTTCGGCTTTTTGCACTTAATTACGGCATAGAGCGCAAAGGCTGCATACGTTGCGGCAATCCACGCGGGGACATAGCGGTTTTCTGTGTACACCGCGGCGTACGGCAGCTTCACCGCACTCTCGACCACGAGGGCGATATAGCGCACGAGGTATGACAGTATGTTTGCCAAAAATGACGCTGCAGGGGCCGAAATAAGTCCGAGCGCACAGATAATAAAGCCTCCCGTAAAGAGCACGGATATTGCCCACAGGCAGAGTATGTTCATAATAGGTGCAAGCAGCGTAACGTATCCGAAATGGACAGCCAGCAGCGGCACGGTGAACACGGTCACGGAAAGTGAACTTGCAAGAGTCGCGCTTATGTAGTTCCCGATGGGTGAAAGAGGCCTCGGCAAGTTGAGCTTACCGTCAATATCGGCGTATATGGGGCTTGCAAACAGGAACATTCCCGCGACGGCTCCGAACGACAGCTGAAGCGCAACGCTGCCCGCCGCGAAGGGGTTTGCAAGAAGAATGAGTGCAAGAGCAAACGACAGTGTGGTCGGGCGGTCGTTTATCCTGCCGAGCACAGGCGCGAGAAGTATCATGCTCATCATGACTCCCGCTCTCACAGCAGACAGCGGCATACCGACCATCACCACGAATATCCACACGAGCAGTATGCATATTATGCCCGAGCGGCGGGTCCTACCCATTACGCTCTGCAAAACGCCGACAAGAAACGCAACGTGCATACCCGAAACCGCCCCGACGTGGACAAGACCCGCGAAATTCACCGCGCAGTACAGCCTGTCGTCATTATAATAATCACCCTTATAGCCCGCAAGCAGAGCCTTCATAAAGTGCGAGGCATCATCGGGAAAGACCTCGCCTATCTCCGTATGCAGAGCATGACCGATATACTTCGGGAAGTATATAAACGAAGCGCCCCAGCGGCCGGTTTTTTCTACGAGCCCCTCAACGCTGCCGCACAGATACACGCCCTTCGAGATATTGGTATCGGTCTCCTCTCCGTAGCGCTCGGATGCGCTCCTGATCTTTGCCGTGAAAGTTATTTCATCGCCCGGGCGCAGGCTCGGAAGCTCATCGGAATAGCAAAACATCGCTGCGTTAACGTTCGGGACGCTCTCGTCGGTTATTTTGACGTATAAAAGTGTAAAACCGCTTCTCTCGTCCGGATAGTCCGTCACCCGCGCGCTTAGCTGCATTTTGCAGCCGTCAAACGGCTCGCAGCGCTCAAGCGTCAGGCTGGAGTTTACGGCATAGTGCGAAAATCCGAGCGCCGCCGCGACCGCGAAAATGACGATTCGAAGGCGCATATTGCCGTGCGTGAGAAATGCCGATAAAAGGACGATAAGGCACAAGATGAGCGCACTTGCGAGCTGCCCCTCCGGCAGCAGATAATGAGATGCGAACACCGCCACGCAATAGCCTGTGCTTGCTGCGGCGAGCTTTCTCACTCCTCTCATTATCACACCTCCGGATGCGCAAAAAAGCAGCAGGACGCTGCTTTTTTACGATATTGCTTATAATTATGCCATGCCCTCGGGGAGCTTTTTGCCGCCGAGAAGATGGAAATGCAGATGCTTGACGGTCTGTCCTCCGTCCTCTCCGCAGTTATTCACGACACGGTAGCCGTTTGAAAGGCCCTCGCTTTTTGCTATCTTGGCTATCGCCTCAAAGCACTTTGCGACCTTGTCGGAATTAGTCTCGTTTATCTCGTCCGCGCAGGAAATATGCTCCTTCGGCAGCACGAGAACATGCACCGGAGCCTGTGGATTTATGTCGCGGAAGGCAAATACATTTTCGTCCTCATAGACCTTGGTCGAGGGTATCTCGCCGGCTATGATCTTGCAAAACAGACAGTCGTTCATGGTTATTTCCTCCTATTAAAGTCCGAGCTTTTCGGCTACGAGATCGTCAACTATGGCAAGCGCGTTATCCATCTTGAGTACCTCCGTGCCGCCGCCCATTGCCGAGTCGGGCTTACCGCCGCCCTTGCCTCCGGCAACCGCGGAAACGGCGCGGACGATGTCGCCTGCCTTGATCCCGGCTGCAACGGCTTCCTTGCCGCAGCAGGCAGCAAACGTGACCTTGGACTCGGTCGCGGTAGCGAGAACGGCAACGATCTTGGGATCGCGGTCGCGCAGGAAGTCGCCTATCTTTCTCAGATCGTTTGCGTCAAGATCGGTGCGGGTCGCGGTGAGGACATTGTAGCCGCCAATCTTCTTGGAGGCAAACAGAAAGCGCTCGACATCGCTGGCGAGGAGCTTGTCCTTCATCTTATCGACCTTCTGGCGCAGATTTCTGACCTCGCTCACAAAGCTCTCCGCCTTGGTCAGCAGCTCGCTCGGCTTTGCCTTCAGGCTCTCGGCCGCGCGGGCAACGGTCATGTAAGAATGCTTTGCCATTTCAAGATATTTTCTGCCCGTGACGGCTTCTATACGGCGCACACCGCTTGCCACGGAATATTCGCTCGTTATGTGGAACATACCGACCTTGGCGGTATTGTCGAGGTGCGTGCCGCCGCAAAACTCGGTGCTGAAATCGCCCATCGTGACAACACGGACGATATCGCCGTACTTTTCGCCGAAAAGTGCCGCGGCGCCGGTCTTTTTTGCTTCCTCAAGCGGCATTTCGTTAATTCTTATGTCCATACCCGCAAGGATCACCTCGTTTACGGCATCCTCAACGGCGGATATTTCCTTTGCGGTGAGCGCGCTGAAATGGGTAAAGTCAAAGCGCAGGCTGTCCTCATCAACGAGTGAGCCCGCCTGATGGACATGGTCGCCGAGAACGCTTCTCAGAGCAGCGTGCAGAAGATGAGTTGCCGAGTGTGCGCGGGATATCGCTCTGCGGCGCTCGGGGTCAACGGACGCAACAACGCATTCGCCGACGGACAGAGAGCCGGACTCCACAACGCCGTAGTGCAGGTACTTGTTGCCCTTATCCTTTTTGACGTTGGTTACATTAAACTTAGTCAGCTGGCCGTGCTCAATATCCTCAAGGCTGAAGCCGAGGCTGCCCTTATCGGCGAGCTGACCGCCCATTTCGGCATAAAACGGGGTCTTATCGAGAACGATTATGCCCTCGCTGCCCTCGCTTATCTCGCCCGCAAGCTCCTCACCGTTTACGATGGCAAGAATCGTTGCGGTGTCGCTGAGCTTGTCATAGCCCGTAAACTCGGTCGGAGTAGCGTCAAGTCCGAAGTCGATGCCCTCCCAACCGAGGTCGCCGAGGGCTTTTCTGGCTTCGCGGGCGCGCACGCGCTGCTCCTCCATGAGAGCCTTGAATTCGTCCATGTTGACGCTCATGCCCTCGTCGGAGAGCATTTCCGCGGTCATATCCACGGGGAAGCCGTAGGTGTCATAGAGCTTGAATGCATCGGCACCGGAGAACACGCTCTCGCCCTTTGCCTTGTGCTCCTCAAGAAGTCCGGAGAAAATCTGCATACCGGCATCGATGGTCTTGGCGAAGCTCGCCTCCTCGCTCTTGACAACGCGGGTTATATAATCCTGCTTCTCGCGCAGCTCGGGGTACTGGCACTCGTTTTCGTGGATAACGGTGTCGATGACCTCGTAAAGGAAGGGCTCGTTTACGCCGAGGAGCTTGCCGTGGCGGGCAGCTCTTCTGAGCAGGCGGCGAAGCACATAGCCTCTGCCCTCGTTCGACGGCAGGATACCGTCGCAGATCATAAACGTTGCGCTGCGGATATGATCGGTGATAACGCGCAGGGATACGTCGCGCTTATCGCTCTCGCCGTAGTGCGCTCCGGTAATATCGGAGACCTTGCGGGTAATGTTCATGACGGTATCGACGTCAAAGAGCGAATCGACGCCCTGGCAAACGACGGCAAGGCGCTCAAGTCCCATGCCAGTGTCGATATTTTTCTGTACAAGCTCGGTGTAATTGCCGTGACCGTCATTGTCAAACTGCGAGAAAACGTTGTTCCAGACCTCGATGTAGCGGTCGCAGTCGCAGCCGACGGTGCAGTCGGGCTTGCCGCAGCCGTACTCCTCGCCGCGGTCGTAATATATCTCGGAGCAGGGACCGCAGGGGCCGGCACCGTGCTCCCAGAAGTTATCCTCCTTGCCGAAGCGGAAGATACGCTCGGCGGGGATGCCTATCTCGTCATGCCAAATGTTCCATGCCTCGTCGTCCTCAAGGTAAACCGAGGGGTAGAGTCTTTCGGGGTCAAGACCGACCCACTGCTCGCTCGTGAGGAACTCCCAGCTCCATGCGATGGCTTCATGTTTGAAGTAATCGCCGAAGGAGAAGTTGCCGAGCATCTCAAAATAAGTGCCGTGGCGCGCGGTGTGCCCGACGTTATCGATATCGCCGGTGCGTATGCACTTCTGGCAAGTGCAAACACGCGTTCTCGGCGGCACCTGCTCGCCCTTGAACCAAGGCTTCATCGGGGTCATGCCCGCGTTTATGAGCAGGATAGATTTATCGTTCTGCGGCACCAGCGAAAAGCTGGGCAGGCGCAGATGACCCTTGCTCTCAAAAAAGCTCAGGAACATTTCTCTGAGTTCGTTTACTCCGTATGCTTTCATTTTTCTTCTCCTTTACCCTGTTTCAGTCGTCTTAATATCGACAGCCTGCCGCACGGGACAGGCAGCTTCATTTTAAATCTCATCGTTGCGTGCGGGGTCGAGCTTATCGGCACGCCCTCGTCATTTTCGAGGTATTCGACCTCAAACGCTATCGGCTCGCGCTCGGGCGTCATCAGTTCGACCGTATCTCCGACACAAAATCTGTTGCGCTGCGTCAGAACGGCGTTGCCGTATTCGTCGCATTCTTCAACGACGGCGCAGACCTCGGCGTCGGAATAATAGCTCGTTTCGGCGTAATGCTGGCCGGGGTCGCCGTAGTAAAAGCCGGTGCAGTACGGTCTGTGGCTGAGCTTATTGACCTCGTCTATCCAGACCTGCGGCAGCTTTTCGCCCGCAACGGCGCAGTCTATCGCATGGCGGTAAGCATTTGTGACGGCAGCGGCGTAATAAAACGACTTCATTCTGCCCTCAATTTTAAAGCTCGAAACACCTGCGGAAATGAGCTCGGGAATGTGCTCTATCATGCACATATCGCGCGAATTCATGATGAAGGTGCCGTTATCCTCGGTAATATCGAAATATTCGCCGGGACGCTTTTCCTCGACGAGCTTATACTTCCATCGACAGGGCTGCGCGCACTCGCCGCGGTTGGCATCGCGTCCTGTTAAATAATTTGACAGCAGGCAGCGTCCCGAAAACGAAACGCACATCGCGCCGTGCACAAAGGCCTCGATCTCAAGTTCCTTCGGCGTATTTGCGCGAATTTCGAAAATGTCCTTCATGGGCGTCTCGCGCGCAAGCACGACGCGGCTCGCGCCCATGTCGTACAGTACGTTCGCAGTGGCACTGTTAATAACGCCGAGCTGCGTGCTGACATGGCGCTGCACGTCGGGCGCATATTTTTCAGCAGCCTTCATAACTCCGAGGTCGGCAATTATAAATGCGTCAACTCCGGCAGCAGCAGCCTCGCGCAAAAAATCAGGCAGTGCCTTGAGCTCATCCTCGCGTGGAAGCGTGTTGCACGTCATGTGCACCGCTGCGCCCTTTTCATGAGCCATGCGGCAGGCCTCGCTGAGCTCCTCGGGCGAAAAATTCCCCGCCGAGGCTCTCATTCCGAAGCGCTTTCCCGCAAGATATACGGCATCCGCACCGTAGTGGAGCGCCATGGTCAGGCGCTCCATATCTCCGGCCGGTGCAAGAAGTTCCGGTTTTTTATCAGCCATAGTTCTGAGTTGCTACAAAGGCGTTGAATGCATCGGCAGAGGTGAAGAATTCGTGCGTGCCGGTGGCTGTGTTCAGGGCATAGAACATATAATTCGTGCTTTCAGGCTGAAGCGCCGCCCTGATGGAGGCAATGCCCGGACTGCATATCGGGGACGGGGGCAGGCCCTTGCTTATACGGGTGTTGTAGGGGCTGTCCTTGGCAAGCATCTCCGCCGTGGGCGCACCCTCGTGGTCGGGGTACTCGTAAAGCGTGGTGGAGTCTATCTGAAGTGCCCAGTCCTTATTGAGTCGGTTATAGATAACGGAGGCTATCTTATAGCGATCGTTGTCGTTTGCCGCTTCTTTTTCTATCATGGACGCGATCGTTATGATCTGGCGCATGGTGTAGCCGCTCTCCTCCTGCCACTGGAGCATCTCGGCCGTCATCTTGTAATGGAAGCCCTCAAGCAGCTTGTTTATGGCAGTTGCTGCGGGCATACCCTCGTAAAATTCATAGGTATCCGGGAAGAGGAAGCCCTCCAGACGCGTCGCGTCGCCCTTTTCGGTGCCCTCAAGGAAGGAATAGTTAAACGTTGCGTTGGCTGCCGCATCCATGAGCTCGGAATAGTCGCAAACGCCCTCTGCTTCGAGCTTTTTGAATATCTGATTCATGGTGTAGCCTTCGGGGAAGGTTATCTTCTTCGTTATCATCGCGCCTGAGCCGGAGGTCATTTTCTTCACCAGCGCCTTGTAGTCATAGATGGCCTTGAGTTCATACGTGCCGGGGTCTATCTTCGCGTCGGCATTATAAACGGCGCCGAAGATCCTGAAAAGGAATTTGTATTTGATAATACCGTTTTCCTTGAGCTGATCGGCAACATAGCCCATGTCGGCATAATGCACCTTTTTGGTCTTGGTGTTGCCATCATCGTCGGTGACCTCGACCTCTTTATAGGTGAAGCTGTCCTTTTCGAGGGTTATCTGTGCGACCGTGTCGGACGATTTAAAGCCCAAAACATCCGTTGCCGCCGCCCACGCGAGGCAGGCGAGGATAACGCTGACGCTTATGACGAACAGAAAATACAGCATACCGCCGGCAAAGCCGCCCTTTTTCTCCTGCTTCGGAGCCTTGGGAGCCCTCTGCGCGGGCGCTTTCTCCGCACGCGGCGGTTTTGGCGCGGGCGCGGTCTTCATCTTCTTCGTTTTTTCGTCCTCGGGCTTGCCGAAGAGCGCTTCAAAGTCTTTGTTTTTATCAGCCATAGATATCTCCTTTGCCGTTGTAACCTGATTTGCCTTAGCGGCATAGTATATCACAGACGCAGCGGCGCTGCGCCGTCAAAAGATAATTGCGTGTCGTGTGTCCTCCGCGCAGGACCGTACTGCGTAATCTCAAGCGCGGGGAAAGGTCATATATATGTTCTGCAACAATAATAACAGCTGCATCTGGATAATTCTCATCCTCATTATCATCTTCTGCGGCTGCGGCAACAACTGCGGCTGTGGCGGCAACAATTGCGGCTGCGGCGGCGGAAACGACTGCGGCTGCGGCTGCTGAGGCGGCATAGGGGCTCCTGCGGGAGCTCCTTTTTTCAGTCGGTAACGACGAGCCGAACGGGAACGTCGGTCGCCTCTGTCGGAAGAGTGCCCTCAAGAAGCGCCGAGCGGCACGGGCAGACCGTGAATGCGTCCGTTTCGGCAAGATAGCGGTCATAATATCCGCCGCCGTGGCCGAGACGGCTGCCGTGTACATCGCAGCACAACGCCGGCACGATTATAACGTCGTCCGCACTCGGGAAAACCTCCTCCCCGTTCGGCTCGGGTATGCCAAAGCGTCCGGGGCGCAGCTCGGAAAGGCTTTCCGTCAGATGAAAGCTCATTTTTCCGCCGCCGGCGCATTTGGGAAGGGCAACGCGGCGGTTTTCGCGCAAAAGCGCTTCAATGAGCCTCACGGTACTCACCTCGCGCCCGACGCCGTAATATAAAAACACGGTTTGCGCGCTTTTGACTTGCGGCAAAGCGATGAGCTTATCGAATATGGCAGCATCGCTGAGCTTAATATATTCCTCCGTCAAACCGGCGATCTCCTGCCGCTTTTTTTCGCGCAGAGACGCCTTATCACAGAGCATTTTTGATTATGGAATAGATCTGTTCGTGCTTTTCATCAAGCTCGCGCTCGACGCCGTCCTTTTTGAACGGGATCCTCGTCCAGCCGTAGAAATCGGCTGCCTTATCGGCTACGCGCAGACAGTTTTCAAGATACTCGACGTCCTTTTCGTGGATGTCGGCGGTGGTGTTCGTCTTTTCCTGACGGTGCTTCATGCGCTTCAAGGACGTTTCCACATCAACGTCAAGA
>USPI01000036.1 GCA_900556535.1 uncultured Eubacteriales bacterium
ATATGCGCACGGAGGGAAGTTGATACGGCAGAATCAGCGCAGACTGTAAACAAAAAGCTATTCTCCCCGAGAGGAAGAATAGCTAATTTTTTGATTTTGCTGTTTAAGCCCGGCTTGCTGATGTCAACAAGCTGAGCGGATACGGCAGAATCAGCGGCTCTTCTTTTTGTCGTTGACGATCAGGATGATGAGCAGCGTCAGCACGACAAGGAACAGAAGCACGATGATGATCGGAATGAGGATGGACGTACCGCCAATCGTCGTTGCCAGCAGAGGCGTGGGCGAAGACGTGGGCGTCGGAACAGCCGTCGGAACCGGGGTCGGAGTGGGTGTCGGAACAGCTGTCGGAGTCGGAGACGGGGTGGGCTCGGGCTTTTTAGCGAAGGTTGCGATGATGCTGTGATCCTCCGTGATGTTCGAGAGCGTGTAGCTTTCGACCGCGCCCTTGTCCGAGCCGTCGATGCTCACGTTAAGGATCTCGTAGCCCTCGTTGGGCGTGAAGTTCACCGTCACGCTGCCCCAATCCTCAACGCTCACGCTGCCGTTGGGGTCGGTCGTGCCGCCGTTTCCGGCAGTCACGAGCACGGTGTGCTTGCCTGTGCCCGTGCGGCCTGTATCCTGCGTGTCGGGGGCCTCGCTCTCGACGGGGGTGTTGTTGTTTGCCTGCACGGAGCCGGGCTTAAAGTCAAAGCAGCCGTCCTTTGCGACGATGATGACCGTCAGCACCGCGAGCAGACACAATACGCCCGTTATTATCCACTTGGTCTTTTCCGTCATCTTATGTCTGCGCTTTGTGTTCTCGGTGTTATTTTCAATGTTGTTGCTCATATATTACCCTCCGGGTGCATTACTGGTTTTGCGTCTGACCGCCCTTGTTTTTGGGTCTGCCCCTGTGATAATAGCGGCGTCCCGACGAGGGCTTTTTCTTTTCACCGTCGGCGGGCTTGGGCGGCTGCGCGCTCTTGGCACTGTCCGTCTTATCCGCCGCGGGCTTTGCGCCGCTCGGCTTTTTGCCGCCGCGGTGACCGGCGTTTCTCTGTCTGGGTCTTACGTTTTTCTTTTCCTCGGAAGCAGACACGGGCGCTGCGGGCTTTGCGCTCTCGGGCTTATCCGCCGCGGGCTTTGCACCCTCCGGCTTTTTACCGCCTCTGCGGCTTCTTCTGCTGCGGCTGCTGCGTTTTTTCGGCTGCTCGGGCTTATCCGCCGCGGGCTCCGCCTCGACCGCAAACAGCTCCGGCAGCTTCCACTCGTCCTCCGGCTCCTCGGCCTCCTCGGGCTCGGGGATATACTTGAGCACCGAGGGCAGCGGCTCACCGTCCTTGGGACGGCCGCCGGGCACGGCCGCGACCTCGACGGAGCGATAGGTCTTTATCGTGTCCTCGCCCTCGCCGTCCAGCTTCACCTTGACCATCTGGCGCAGGAGGTTCACCTGCGTGACGACGCCGTAGCCGCTCGGGGTTTCGACAAAGGCGCCCTGCTTGGGTACGCTGCGCATGAGATCCTCATACGCCTCCTGTTCGTATCTCAGGCAGCACATGAGCCTGCCGCAGCTTCCGGATATTTTGCCGGGGTTGAGCGACATGGACTGCACCTTCGCCATCTTTGTCGAAACAGGCTGGAACTCGTCGATGAACTGGCTGCAGCAAAACGGTCTGCCGCAGATGCCGAGCCCGCCGAGCATTTTCGCCTCGTCTCTGACGCCTATCTGCCTGAGCTCGATGCGGTTGCGGAATATGCCCGCAAGGTCCTTGACGAGCTCGCGAAAATCGACCCTGCCGTCGGAGGTGAAGAAGAACATTGTCTTGTTGCCCTCGAAGTTGCACTCGACGTCAACGAGCTTCATGTCAAGCCCGTGCTCCTCGATCTTCCTGCGGCAAATGTCGAACGCTTCCTTTTCGCGCTGCTTGTTTATCTCCGCAACGCGCAGATCGTCGCGCGTGGCAAGCCTCACGACGGGGCGCAGCGGCTGAATGACCGCCGTGTCCTCGACCATGTGATTTCCGCGGAAGCAGTCGGCTATCTCAAGCCCCTTACTCGTCTCGACGATGACCTGCTGTCCCGCCTTGACGTCCTTTCCGTTGGGGGCGAAGAAATAGCTCTTGCCCCGATTTTTGAATTTTACACTTATAACCTCAGTCAAAATTATTTCCTCGTTTCCGCTGCCGAGCGCACTGCCAGCAGTCCAAGAATGTGTTTTACTCCGGTATTGACGGTCTGGTAAGCCGCGCACCGGTCTATAAGCTCTATGCTTTCCATTATCCGCCGTGCGTCGCCGCCGGAGGTGAGCGCCTGCACGTTTATCCGCTTGAGCGCGAGCAGGAACTCGCCGAGCTGCGCCTGGCTGAGCTTTTCGTGCTCAAAGCACCACGCCGTGAGCCCCGGAGTGTCGCCGCTCTCGGCAAGCTCGAAAAACTCACGCGCGAGCGAATGTGCCTCCTCGCTGTCGGAGTCCTCCTCGCCGGCGCAGTTTACCTGCACGCAGCGCGAGCGCACCGTTATGAGAAGGCGCTCCGGATTTGACGCGCACAGGATAAAATGCACGCCCTCGGGCGGCTCCTCAAAGAGCTTGAGCGCCGCGTTCTGCGCCTGCGCATTCATCGTGTCGGCCTGTCGGATGATATAGACCTTCTGCTCGGCCTCGTTCGGCAGAACGTAGGCGTCCGCGCCCATCTCGCGCACCTGATCGACCGTTATCTCTTTTTTGAGGTTGCCCTTATCGTCCGTTTTGCGCTCTATGAGCGTAAGGTCGGGGTGGATGCGCGCCTTGACCTTGCGGCAGTCGCGGCAAACGCCGCAGGGGCGCTCGGAGCCGCTGCTGCACAGCATTGTCTGCGCGAGCTCATAGGCCTTTTCAAGCCCCGCGCTTTCCGAGGCGCAGGAAACGATATATGCGTGCGAGAGCTTTTCCATGCCTACCCTCCGTTCGGCGCGAATTTTAAGATACTTAATCAGTTTATTTTACTCTCTTCCGAGGCTTAAGTCAACAAAAACCGCATCGCAGCGCACGGTCGGGCGCAGGTGTCTGCAAGAGCCGTTGATCGGTACTTGCAATATCGGGCGAAAGGTAGTATAATCTATGACGCAAAAACAGGGGAGCTTGTTAGGACAGGCTGAGAGGAAGGGAACACCTTCGACCCTTTTACCTGAAGCGGATAATGCCGCCGGAGGAAGTTGTCAAAGAGCTTTTTTCGCGGAGGCGTTCGTTTCGGGCGTCTCTGTTTTTCTATCTTTGAGAAAGGAGAAGCGGACTGAGGGGGAGCGCCCTGAGTCTTGTATGACAGCGATGGGAAGCCGTGTTCCGGCGTGAGAGGATGCCATTAAGCATCGACCGAACTTCCAGACAGCCGGGACTATCGGGCTGAATTTCAACGTGGAAGCGTCGCTGCATACAGCCGTTTCCTGTTCTCAAAGGAGATATAAAATGAACAAAGTCAACACTAAAAAGCTCGCGACGGCAAGCATTCTCTGCGCGGTCGCGGTCGTGGGAAGCTTCTTTTCCTTCCCCGTTTTCGGCAGCAAGTGCGCACCGGTGCAGCACATGGTGAACATCATCTGCGCGGTGTTGCTGGGACCTGCGTACGGCGTGGGCACGGCATTCGTCGCCTCGCTCATCCGCAACCTGCTCGGTCTGGGCAGCCTTATGGCGTTCCCGGGAAGTATGTTCGGCGCGCTGCTTTGCGGCATCGTCTATAAAAAGAGCGGCAGCATCGCAGCCACACTCGTGGGCGAGGTCTTCGGCACCGCCGTCCTCGGCGGTCTTTGCGCCTACCCCGTCGCAATTTACTTCATGGGTCAGTCCGCTGCTGCCATCGCGTTCTATGCCTACATCATACCCTTCTTCGTTTCCACCGCTGGCGGCGCGGCAATATCGGCAGTGCTGATCTACAGCCTGAAAAAAGCCGGAACGCTCGGAAAAATGCAGCTTTCGCTCAATAGCTGAGGAGAATTAGCCATGCTCGGGAAAATGCTTGAAAACGTAAGGGCGAAAAATCCCCTTATCCATAACATCACAAACTACGTCACGGTAAACGACTGCGCGAACGCGGTGCTCGCGTGCGGCGCGTCGCCCATCATGGCCGACGACAGGGATGAGGTCGCGGACATCACGAGCGTGTGCGCGGGGCTTAATATTAACATCGGCACCCTCAACAGCCGCACGATCGACTCGATGCTCATTGCGGGCAGAAGAGCGAACGAGCTCGGTCACCCCGTGGTGCTCGACCCCGTCGGAGCGGGAGCATCGGCTCTGCGCACCCGGACGGCACTTTCGCTTTTGCAGCTTCGCCTTGCCGTTATCCGCGGCAACATATCCGAAATTAAGACCCTCGCCTCGGGCAGCGGCACGACGAAAGGCGTTGACGCGGACGTTGCCGACAAGGTGACGGAGGAAAACCTCGACGAGGCGGTCGCGTTTGCAAAGGCCTTTGCAAGGCAGACGGGAGCCGTCATTGCCATAACGGGCGCGATCGACGTCGTTGCAGATGCGGAGAGAGCCTACTGCATCAGAAACGGAAACGCGATGATGGCATCCGTGACCGGTACGGGCTGCCAGCTTTCGGCGATGACCGCGGCGTTCGTGACCGCTAACCCCGATTCACCGCTTGAGGCTGCTGCCGCGGCGGTGTGCGCGATGGGGCTTGCGGGCGAAATCGCCCATGCGCGGCTCACGCCCATGGACGGCAACTCGTCCTACAGAAACTATATCATCGACGCAATATATAATCTTACCCCCGCGCAGCTTGAGGAGGGTGCGAAATATGAAGTGCGATAAAAGCTATATGCTCCTGTACGCCGTGACGGACAGGGCGTGGGTCGGAAAACAGACGCTTTATGAGCAGGTGGAGTCTGCCATTAAGGGCGGCGCGACCTGCGTGCAGCTTCGTGAGAAGGAACTCGGCGAGGAGAAGTTTCTTGCCGAGGCGATCGAGCTCGCGGCGCTGTGCAAGCGCTATAAGGTGCCGTTTTTCGTAAACGACAATGTTGAGATAGCGATAAAATGCGGCGCCGACGGAGTGCACGTCGGTCAGGAGGACATGGAAGCCGGCAAGGTGCGCGAAAAGATAGGCGAGAGCATGATGCTCGGCGTGTCGGTGCACAATGTTGAGCAGGCTCTCGAGGCCGTCAAGAACGGTGCGGACTGCCTCGGCGTGGGCGCGATGTTCTCGACCTCCACCAAAGCGGAGGCGGACGTGCTGCCCAAGGAGGTGCTGCGTGATATTTGCGGGGCGGTGGATATCCCCGTCGTTGCGATAGGCGGCATATCCAAGGAAAACATCCTCGAGCTCGGCGGCACGGGCGTTGACGGCGTTGCGCTTGTCAGCGCGATTTTCGGTGCGGAGAACGTCGAGGAGGCCTGCGCTGAGCTGCGCTCTCTTTCCGAGCAAATGGTGCGTTCATGAAAATTAAGGGCGCGATATTTGATTTTGACGGGACACTGTTTGACTCCATGTTTATATGGGACACCGCCGGGGAAAGCTACCTCACCTCGGTCGGCGTCACTCCGAGACAGGGCGTGAATGAAGCTGTGTGCGCGCTGAGCCTGAGCCAGACAGCGTCTTATTTTAAGCGCGAATATGCCCTGCCGATGACGACCGAGCAGATAGAAAACGGCATAAACAGGATGGTCGAGCATTTTTACTACGACGAGGTGCAGCCGAAAGAGGGTATGCGCGAGCTTGTTGAGGCTCTGCGTGTGCAGGGGGCAAAATGCGTCATAGCCACGGCCACGGATCGCCATCTCATCGAGGCGGCGCTGCGCCGCTGCTCAATGGAGAGGTATTTCGACGGCATCTTCACCTGCACCGAGGTCGGCAGCGGCAAGGACGAGCCGGATATTTTCCGCGCCTGCCTCAAGGCTCTCGGCACGGACAGAGATAACACGGTCGTTTTCGAGGACGCCCTGCACGCGGCGGCGACCGCCAAGTGCGACGGCTTTGCGATAGTCGGCGTTTACGACAAAAGCGAAAGGCATCAGAGCGAAATGAAAGCGCTCTGCGACTGTTATATAACCGATCCCGTGCATCCGGACGAGCTCCGGCGCTTTGCATCGGACTGAAAGGAGCAAATTATGAAAACAGCACTCACCATCGCGGGAAGCGACTCCAGCGGCGGAGCCGGCATCCAGGCAGACATCAAGACCATGACCATGAACGGCGTTTTCGCAATGAGCGCGATAACGGCGCTCACCGCGCAGAACACCCTCGGCGTGACGGGAATTCTGGAGTCAACGCCGGAGTTTTTGCAGCAGCAGCTCGACGCCGTGTTCGAGGATATTTACCCCGATGCCGTCAAGATCGGCATGGTGTCCTCCTCGGAGCTCATACGCGTCATTGCGCAGCGGCTGAAGCATTACGGGGCGAAAAACGTCGTCGTTGACCCCGTCATGGTCGCAACGAGCGGCTCTGCGCTCATGAAGACCGACGCCGTGCAGACGCTTGCCGACGAGCTTTTCCCGCTATGCACGGTCATAACGCCGAACATCCCCGAGGGTGAGATACTCTCCGGCATGAAGATAGAAAACGAAGCCGATATGCTCAAGGCCGCCGAGAAGATCGGGCGCGAGCACGGCTGCGCGGTGCTTTTAAAGGGCGGTCACAGCGTCAATGACGCAAACGACCTGCTCTATTCCGACGGCGTCTGCCGCTGGTTTAACGGCAAGCGCATAGATAACCCCAACACCCACGGCACGGGCTGCACGCTCTCGAGCGCGATCGCGTCCAACCTCGCAAAGGGCTATGACCTTGCCGAATCCGTCAGCCGCGCGAAGGAGTATATCTCCGGCGCGCTTGCTGCGATGCTTGACCTCGGCCACGGCCGAGGCCCCATGAACCATGCGTTTGCGCTGGCGGGCGAGTTTGCAAAGGAGCGTGAGTAAGTGGGCACAACGCAGCAGCTTCTCGACTACGCCGCCGAGGTCTGGACGGCATATAACGAGCACCCCTTCGTGCTCGGAATTCAGAACGGCACTCTCGAGCGGGAAAAGTTTCGCTTTTACATGATCCAGGACTATCTTTACCTCGGAGACTACGCGAAAATATTCGCGCTGGGCGTTGCAAAGGCAACCAGTCTTTCAAACGCCATGCTGTTTTCCCGGTACATCTCCGTCATGAACGGCGAGCTGAACGTCCACAGCAATTATATGGCAAGGCTCGGCATCACGCAGGAGGATATCGACTCGGCAAAGCGCTCTCTCGACAGCCTCTCGTATACCTCGTATATGCTGCGTGTCGCATATGAGGAAACCGAGGTCGAGATAGTCGCGGCGATACTCGCCTGCGCTTACAGCTATGAGGTCATCGCAAAGAAGATGGTCGAAAATAACCCCGCGGCCGTTGATGACGAATTCTACGGAAGCTGGATAAGCGGCTACGTTTCGGAGGAATACTCCGAGGAAAACCGCGTTCTCATCGAGCTTCTTGATGACATGACCAAGTCCTGCACCCCCGCGCAGATAGAGCATCTCAAGGACGTTTTCCTTGCCTGCTCGCGCTATGAGATGGCGTTTTGGGACCTGTCGTGGAATATGTCGTTTTAAAAAAACTACGCTCTCCCTTTTTCTCGGGAGGGCGTAGTTTTTTGCGCTTAAATCAGATTTTGCTTTCCCATTCGGTCTGCTTGAAGCCGACCAGAACGAAGCCGTCGGAAATAAGCAGGGGACGCTTTACGAGCATCCCGTCCGAGGCGAGGAGACGGAGCATCTCGTCCTCGCTCATGGCGGGCAATTTGTCCTTGAGCCCCATGGACTTGTACAGAAGTCCGCTCGTGTTAAAAAACTTCTTCAGCGGCAGAGCGCTGCGCTCGTGCCACTCGGCAAGCTCCTCATAGCTCGGATTATCCGTTTTAATATCGCGCAGAGTGTACTGCACGCCGTTTTCGTCAAGCCATTTTTGCGCCCTTTGGCAGGTGCTGCACTTGGGGTAGCAGATAAATAACATATTTCATTCCTCCCGATCTTCCAGATAACTTATGCTAACATATGCAGGCGCACTTTACAAGCCGCGGGAGGAATATTGCGATTTTTGCGCGCGGGAGGTATAATGGGGACACGAAAAACACGGACGGAGAGAACATTTTATGGTACGCGATATTTGTAAGGATAAAAAGATACTTGCCCGAAGATCAACGGAGGCGCTTGCGGAGGATATGGACACGGCACGGGACCTCATAGACACGCTCGTGGCGCACCGCGACGGCTGCGTCGGCATGGCGGCGAATATGATAGGCGTCAATAAGCGCATCATCGCCGTTCAAAGCGAGCGGGGCTATATGCTCATGCTCAACCCCGTCATTTTGGAAAAATACGAGCCATACGAGGCCGAGGAGAGCTGCCTTTCTCTTGACGGAGTGCGCAAAACGACGCGCTATATGCGAATAAAGGTGCGCTGGCAGACGGAGAACCTGCGCGAGCGCACGAGAGTGTTCAAGGACCTGGACGCGCAGATAATCCAGCACGAGCTCGACCACTGCAACGGAATACTGATTTGATTAAAAAGCACCTTCGCGGTGCTTTTTTTCGTATTTGCCCTTTACTGTCCTGCTTTTGGGACACGAGATGTGATATTCTTAATACAGCGAAGAGAAAATAAGATAAAACGGAGGGCAAAAGAATGAAGGAAATGTTTGCAACGATAACGGGCTTTGCGAAGTGCGGCGGTCTTGCCCCGTTTAAGCTCGGCGGTCTTGTGCGCTGCGAGAAGGAGCCCGATAACGCCTATGACGGCGAGGCCATTAAGTGCACTCTGCCCCTGCTCGGCGCGGTCGGCTACATAGCAAACAGCACGAGCACCGTCGTCGGCGGCACGATGTCCGCGGGCAGACTTTACGACAAGGTAGACAGCAAATTCTACGTCCGTGTGCTTTTCATGACTCATTCGAGCGTCATCTGCCGCGTGGAAAACGGCGAGCCGGACGAGCTTGCAAAGGAACTCATGGAGCAGTACGACGACGGCTGGGACTGCTGCGAGACGACGGAGCCGACTATCTGCATTTACGATGAGAACGACGAAGCCGAGGATTGATTAGCGGGAAATTTGTGGTATAGTGGTGGTATGACGGTAACTTGAGCCGGCAGGAAAGGAGCGGACATCGTGAAAATGTTTATGACAGTGGGACCGAACGGGCAGACGAGCGTTACAAACGTGATGACGGACTATAACGGCGCGCCGACAATGGCAATGACGGTGGGGCCCAATGGTCAAACGAGCGTGACGAGTATCATGACCTCCTCGTGCGGCGGGCCGACGATGGCGATGACGGTGGGACCCAACGGCAAAACGAGCGTGACAATGTGCCCGTCGGGGTGGAGGCGGAACGATGGCTAAGTCACCGAAGCAGAAGCTGAAGCTGCTCTACCTCATGCAGTATCTGCTCGAAAGCTCCGACGAAAATCACCCAGTGGGCATTGACGACATGATACGCTATCTCGCGCAGCATGACGTGAGCGCAGAGCGCAAGAGCCTTTATGACGATATCGCCTCCCTGGAGATGTTCGGGCTCGACATCGTGAAGACGCGCTCGAAAACGACGGGCTATTACATCGGCAGCCGCGATTTCGAGCTGCCGGAGCTGAAGCTTCTGGTAGACAGCGTGCAGTCGTCAAAGTTCATAACCGAGAAAAAGACGCTCAGCCTCATCAAAAAGATCGAGGGGCTTGCCAGCGCCTACGATGCGCAGCTTTTGCAGCGTCAGGTCTATGTGCGCAACCGCGTCAAGAGCATGAACGAGAGCGTTTATTATAACGTCGACGAGATATCGGGCGCGATAACGCAGGACAGGGTGATACGCTTTAAATACTACGACTACACCGTCGGCAAAAAGCGCGCCTACCGCAAGGACGGGGCGCTGTATGAGATAAGTCCGTTCTCGCTGATGTGGGACGATGAGAATTATTATATGCTCGGCTATGACGCTCAGGCGGGCAGGCTGAAGCATTACAGGGTCGATAAAATGACGGACATCTCCTCAGTCGACAAGCCCCGCGAGGGCAAGAGCGCCTTTGCAGAGATCGACATGGCGCAGTATTCA
The DNA here is from genome assembly GCA_900556535.1 of uncultured Eubacteriales bacterium. Taxonomy (GTDB): domain Bacteria; phylum Bacillota; class Clostridia; order Oscillospirales; family Oscillospiraceae; genus F23-B02. The sequence continues at coordinate 10,024 of USPI01000036.1, forward strand.
AAGCAGGTGTTCGGAATGTTCACGGGGCGTGTTCAGTCTGTGAAGCTGCGCTTTGAAAACTCCCTTGTGGGCGCGGTTATAGGGCGCTTCGGCAAGGACGTGCTCCTCACTCCCGAGGACGACGGACACTTCACCTTCACGGCGGATGTCGCAGTGTCGCCGCAGTTTTATTCGTGGGTGTTCGCGTTCGGCTCCGCCGCCGAGATACTCTCTCCGGAGGACGTGCGTGCGGGCTTTCTCGAAAAAATAAACGAGACCGTGAAAATTTATGATAAATAAAAAAAAGACCGTCCGAGGACGGTCTTTTTTACAGGCTGTCAAAAGGCATATGCTGCTGAGGAAAGATGACCGC
>USPI01000037.1 GCA_900556535.1 uncultured Eubacteriales bacterium
AAACGCGGGAGGCAAGCCCTTCGGTTCGGCTATGAGCCGAATTATTATGCCTCAGGCATCTTTAATGTCAAGTGTCACGGGGACCTTGAGCACGAATTTATTGCAGTAGCGCGAGAGAAACGCCGAGATCTCCGCGCGGGTCGCGGTGCCCTGAGGCGAGAGCGTGGTGTCGCTCGTGCCGCTTATTATCCCTGCGCCGACGCCCCACTGCATGGGCTGCACCATGCCGTAGGATATGTCGAGCACGTCGGAGTAGCCGAGTATATTCGTGCCGTCGTACTTGGAGACGTCGTCGCCCGCGTAGTTCTTGGCATAGCGGAAGAGCATGGTTATGAGCTGCTCGCGCGTTATGCTGTCATCGGGGCCGAACTTGCCGCCGCCGTAGCCGTAGATGATGCCGAATTCAACGCCCCAGCGCACCGCCTCGTAGTAATAGCCCTGCGCGATATCGTTAAATTCGCACTTGTCGCCGGGGATTATCGGCGAGCCCGACATACGCCACAGTACGGTTATGAACTGAGCGCGGGTGGTGTTTTCATAGGGCGAGAACTGCGAGTCACCGGTGCCGTACATAAGTCCCATCGTCGTTGCAAAGCGGACGTTATTATAGAACCAGTCGCTGCGGGAAACGTCGTTGTAGGTATTGCGATAGTTATAATACTCGGAGTTTGTTATCTTCGCAAACAGCGCCGTTATCGTATGATCCTCGCCGATGGACACGAAGGTATAGCTGCTCTCATTGTCAAGCGTGACGCTCTTTTTGTCAACAAGCACATTCTTGACATAGTAGCCTTCGGCGGGAGTGACCTTAAACTTAATGGTCTCGCCCTTCGCGGCATTGATGCTCTCGGGGCTTATCGTGCCGCCCTCCGTCTGGATAACGTTTATCTTCAGGTTATAGACGGGGTCGTCGTTGTCGGTGTAGCTGTCATCGCCGGGGTACGGATCGTCTCTGTCGCCGAGTCCCCACTGTGCGGTGAAGGTGGTCGCGGTCGGGACGTCTACGATGCTGCCCGCAGGATAGGGCTTTGCATCCGTACCGTCGCTCCAGCCGCGCAGATAATATCCGTCAAAGTAGATAAACGGGAGGCTGACCTTGCCGCCGTCGTCCTCAAAGACACCGACCATGCGGCTGCCCTTATTGCGGTCAAGCGTTGCGTTGCCGATCTTTATCGTGCCGTAGTCGTATATCTCGGCGCCGCCCGTGGTACGGATGCGGGCGTTTCTCTCGACGTTGAGAGTTGCGCGCTCCTTAATGGTCAGGGTGCTGCCGCCGGGGATCTTGTGCGGGTTGCCGGATTCGAGCGCGGCGTTTACGATGAACTCGCCGCTGTAAAGCGTGAGGTCATACGCCGAGTCAAGAGCCGTGGGCTTTGTCTGGATGGTCAGGCTCTCCTTGCCGTAGATCTCGCTGTTGCAGGTATCGTCGGCGTTTTTGGCCGCGTACAGGAACTTCCTGCCGTCGAGATTTATCGTGCCGCCGTCCTTAACGATGAACGTGCCCTGAAGCCTGTTCATGCTACCGACGCTGACCTTGGACATGATTATCAGCGAGAAGTCGGAGGTGTCGAGCGTGACATCGTCGTCCAGAACGATGTCTTCCCTGTTCTTGAGTCGGGCGTTCACGAGCAGCTTGACGGTGCCGCCGCCCTCGGCAGCGTTTGCGTCGTTAATTGCGGTCACAACGGAGTTATAGGTCTTGCCTTTAAACTCCGCCTGCGGGGTCTTGTAGTCGTGGTTGCCCTTGGTATTCGATGCCGAAATGAGCACCGGGAAGCCGGTCACGCCCATGAGGTAGTATTCCTGCGAATCGGCTATGCCCCAATAGCAGTAGTTGGTCTCGGGGTGAGCATCGACGTACATTTTCAGTGCGCTCGAGAGGTTTCTCGTGCGATTGCCCTCGACGTTGACATAGTCGGAGAGTATGCACGCTCCGCCTGTGCCGTTAAAGTACAAAACGGTCGGATACAAAACGCTGTGCTCTCCGTCGCTGGGGTAGCCCTGCTGGCAGGAGCCGTAGAGATAGTAGCAATATTTGAGCACAGTGCCGACGGGTGCACCGGCGATCGCGCCGTAGGTGGAGGCGCCGTTTACCATGCCGTAGCTGGTGCAGTTGATGACGGTGCCCATATTGCCGGCGCCGATGATGCCGCCCGTACCGGCGGAGCCCGCAACGACACAGCTAGTCCAGCAGTTTGCGATGGTGCCGAAATTAAAATCCGCGCATATGGCGGCGGTGTTCTTGCCGCGTGCCGTAACAGAGCCCGTTACACCGAGGTTTTTAATTACGGCGTTAACTCCCGTCACGTGTCCGAACAGGCCCTGATCGTCGGCTGCCTGAGAGGATATGTACAGGTACTTTATCGTATAGCCCTGACCGTCGAAAATGCCCTTAAACGGGTTCTTGGCCGTGCCTACGGGCGTCCATGAGGTGTCGTTTGCCGCCGAATAGGTATAGCTCATGTCGATATCGCGGGTCAGGAAGAAGATTATCTTGCTGGTCTTGTAGCCCTCGTTGACATACTTTCTGAAGGCGATGATGTCGTCCATGTTGCTGATGCTGTAGCACTTGCCCTCAACACCGTCGGAGCGAGTGCCGTAAAGCCCGCTCATGCTGTCGGTCGCCTCATAGTCGCCGCAGTATTTATCGTCAACCTCGGGACCGTTCACGGAGGGATTGGAAAGCACCGGGAAGTAACCGTTGGCGCCGGGCACCTCGGTAACGGACGAGGCGGTGTGCCACGAGCAGTAGAGCTCACAGTCCTGCATATACACCCACGCATTGAGTGCGTGGAGCATATCGTCACCGGTGTAGCTGTCAACGGTTATCGCCTTCTGGAGCGTGCACTTCTGGTCGCCGGCAACGTCGTACTTAAAGTACATACAGTCGTTAAATATGCTGTCCTTGTCGGTCTTGTTATAGAAATCGTCTATAAGTCCGTAGAGATAGTAGCAGTTATTAAAGGTCGAGCCGTTGGATCTTCCGACAAAGCCCGACTTTTCGTGCTCGTCGCTGGTGGTGTACAGCGGTCCGTAGGCAGCGCAGTTTGAGATGGTCGAGTTGTGCGCATAGCCGACGATGCCGCCGACCTCGGTGGAGGCCTGAATTATGACGGACGACCAGCAGTTTTCGATCACGCAGCTGTTTGCTCTGCCGACGATGCCGCCGACCTCGTCGTCACCGAGCATTTCGCCCGCAACGCCGACGTTTCTGATCGTGCTGCCCCAGCACTGGCCGAAGAGTCCCGCCATGTCGATATAGTCGGAGACGAGGTACAGACCGCTGATGACGTAGCCGCAGCCGTCAAAGTTTCCTCGGAAATAGGTTATCGTGCCGATGCCCTGATGGTTATTGAGCGTCGTGCCGATGGGGACCCAGCCCGCGCCCTCGGTATCTATGCCCTGAGTCGCAATGTTAATATTGTCCGTCAGGTAGAAGTTCGCGCCCTTGGTGGCGAAGCCCTCCTGAACGTACTTGGACAGCAGTCCCATTTCATCGCCCGTGGAGATACTGTAGTTGCCGCCGGAAATGGCATCCTTCTTGCTCTCGTAAAGCTCGGTCATGGTCAGCGTGCGCTTATAGTGGACGTTGTAGGGGTTATCGGTGCGCTCTGTTTCGTCCGAGGTCTCGGGGATATAGCGCAGCTCGCTCGGGTCGTTATAGTAGATATGTGCCGGCATCGTACCGCGCAGACGCGCAACGCTCGCGGGTGAGGCGTCCTGCTTCCAATGGCGCATATTCTGATCCTTGCCGAGGGTATCGACCCAATAGTTAAGGGCGTTGAGCACCTTGAGGGTCTTGCTGCCGCTTATGTTGACGGATCTTGTGAGCGTATAAACACCGTTTACGATCTTAAACGGGATATTCATCTGATAATTGCCGCTGTCGGGGGTGCCGGACACGGAGGAGTTATCGCTGCTGTAATAGCAATACTGCACACGCGCGTTAGCCGTGGACGAGCCGACGATGGCGCCGTACTTGTGGTTATCGGTCGCGTTTGCGTAGTATGCGCAGTTATAGATATTCGCAGCGTCGGCGTAGCCCGCGATGCCGCCGGTAGCCTTGTCGCCGTTAACGTCGAGCTTTGCCCAGCAGTTGAGCACTCTGCCGGCCTTGAGATAGCCGACGATGCCGCCCGCATAGTCGTTGGCCTTTATGCTGCCGCCGGTTATGCCGAGGTTTTTGATGACCGCCTTGGAGCCGTTAACGTAGCCGAACAGGCCCGCGGGGTCGTTACTCTTTGTGATTATAAGCTCGTTTATAACAAAGCCCTGACCGTCAAAGACGCCCTTGAAGCTGTTGGTCTCGCTGCTGCCGATGGGCACCCAGCTCTCGCCCTTATAAAACGAGCCGTTTACGACGATGCTCAGGTCAGTCGTCAGGAAGAAGGTCGCGTTTTCGGTGTTGTGACCCTCGTTTACGAACTTTGCGAGCATTTCGAGCTCCTTGACGTCGCTTATGCTGTAGCATATGCCCGGCTGCGCGTCCGCCTGCGACTCATAGAGCGTGGACATGGGTACGCTTGCGGTGTAGACAGGGGGCTCTGCGACGTAGCCGGGGAAGGCGTGAGCGGGATACTTGCCGCCCGTGCGCTCTATCATGCTCGCGGAGGTGTCGAATATCCATCTGCGCCACTTCGCGCTGCCGTCTGCGGCTATCCATGCGTTGAGAAGCTCCATAAGATCGTCGCTTCTGACATCGCCGACGGTCTTTTCCTCCTCGGTCGGGCACATGGTGGGGCTCGACGCAAAGCGCATGGTGTCAACGACGCTCGCCGCGTCGGCAGAGCCTACGTTTTTGTCGCAGCTATAATATGTATAGTAGGCGTTTCTGATCTCCGCGGAGCTTATCTTGCCCGCGATAGCGCCTACATTGCCCGTGCCGCCGACCTTGCCGTAGTTTGCGCAGTTTATTATCTTGCCGCCCTCGACAACGGCCGCAATGCCGCCGTTGTTGCCGGTGCCGTTTACACGCACCGCGCTCCAGCAGTTTGCGATGGTGCCGGCATTGTAAGACGCGATGCCCGCGGCATCCGCGCCGTTTGCCGCGCCGTTAACGCCGAGGTTCATGATAAGCGCATTCTCGCCGACATAGGCAAATAGGAAGGTTATAAGACCCACCACGGCATAGCCGCAGCCGTCAAATATGCCCTCGAAGGCGTACTTGGAGGTGCCGATGCCGTTCCATGCGTTTAATCTCATGTCAACGTCATGCTTGAGATAGAACGTAACGTCCTTGGTGTTGCGTCCGGCAGCTACATATTCGGCAAGCGCAATGATATCGTCGTTATTGACGATACGATAGCACTCACCCGCTGCCGCGTCCGTGTCGGCCTTGAGCAGCTGCTCGACCGAGCCCGTGCACTCATAACCGCTGCTGTCGGTCACGGCACTCGCAGTCGGAGCCATTGCAAAAAGGCTCAGCACCATAGCCATGCACAAGACAAGACTAAGCGCTCTTTTAGCGGTGTTTTTCATAAGCGTTTTCTCCTTGAGAACTGTCTTCTCGGTAATATACGCCGGCAAAGGCGCAATAACCCCCAATATGGTCATTATTACCCACTGTCTACTTTACGTGCTGAATATGAGAAAAGAATTAGAGGGCATTGACAATGCTATTATTCACCAATACAATAGAAAAATCAAGAGTTTCGGGAGGAAAATTCATGCGAACTTTGGTTGTTGAGGATGAAAAGCACTTAAATCGTATGATATCGGAGGCAATTCAGGACGAGGGCTACAGCGTTGACTCTTGTTTTAACGGGCTTGAGGCGCTCGAGCTTTGCGCGTGCGCGGCGTATGACGTCATCGTGCTGGACATCATGATGCCGAAAATGGACGGCTTTGAGCTTGTGCGCAGACTGCGCGAGCGCGGCTGCAAGGCGCCGGTGGTGTATCTCACCTCGCGCGACAGCGTGTCCGACAAGGTGCGCGGGCTTGAGGCGGGCGGAGACTATTATATGGTAAAGCCCTTTGATTTCCGCGAGCTTATCGCCGTTATCCACGTCATGACCCGCAAGACCAGCGGCAACCGCTCGAACATCTACGAGATCGCCGACCTTCGCGTTGACACGGCGGCCAAAAGAGTCAGCCGCGCGGGACGCGAAATCGAGCTCACGGCGAAGGAGTACGCGCTTCTTGAGTACATGATACGCAACAAGGGCATGGTGCTCTCGCGCGAGCAGATAGAGAACAATCTCTGGAACTACAAATACGAGGGCGGCTCGAACGTCGTCAACGTCTACATCGGCTATCTGCGCAAAAAGATAGACGAGGGCTTTGAGCAGAAGCTCATACGCACCGTGTGGGGCATCGGCTGGGTGCTCAGGGAGGACTGAGAATGTCGGCAAAGCTCAAGCTCACGGTGTGGATAGCGTCGATGATGCTGCTGCTTTCGCTGCTCACGCTCGCGGTCGTTATTTGGGTGGACAAGACCTCGCTCATCGACAGCGTTCAGGAGCGGCTCGTGGAAACGGTGCTGGAAAACGAAAAGCTGCTGTCGGCAGAGGCCGACCCCGTCGTATGGGATGAGGTCGATTTCTTCTCGCGCGGCGTGTACTGCGCGTTCTATGACAATTCCGGACGGCTGCTGCGTGGGCTCACCGTTGACGAGCTCACTCCGGACGACCTGCCGTTTATGGAATACGAGCTGCGCTCGATAGATGTGGACGGCGACGAGTTTTGCATCTACGACGCGCGGCTGTACACCTCGGACGCGACCCCCGTTTGGATACGCGGCATCATTCCCGCAAGCGACGACTCGGGCGCGGCACATCTGGTGACGGTGCTCACCTTCTCGCTCCTGCCGTTTATACTCATTTTGAGCATAGTCGGCGGCTGGTTCATGGCAAAGACCTCGTTTGACCCCATCGAGAAAATAACCCGCACAGCCAATTCCATAAAGGACGGCAGCGACCTTACGCAGCGCATCGCGCTCAAAAAAGGTCCCGCGGAGATGATGGCGCTGTCAAACACCTTTGACGGGATGTTCGACCGACTTGAGGACTCGTTCAAGGCGGAAAAGCAGTTCACCTCCGACGCCAGCCACGAGCTGCGCACCCCCATCACCGTCATAAAGGCAAGCTGCGACAGAGCCATGAAAAAGGGCTGCACCCGCGCGGATTTTGAGGAGACCATCGGCATAATAAGCGAGCAGGCGGAGCACATGTCCTGCCTCGTGACGCATCTGCTCGACCTGACGAGACTCCAGCAGGGCACGGAGCGCTATCAGCTTTGCGAGGGCGATCTGAGCGAGCTCGTGCGCGAGGCGTGCGCGGACTATATGCCCGAGCAAAGACGCGGCATAACGCTCGGTACCGACATTGCCGACGGCGTCACCGCGCGCTTTAACACCCCGCTCATGGCAAGCCTTGTGCAGAATCTGCTGCAAAACGCCTATCGCTACGGCAGAGAAAACGGCAGCATACTGCTCACGCTCAGGAGCCTCGGCGGAAAGGCGGTGCTGTCCGTAAAGGACGACGGCATCGGCATCGCTCCGGAGCATCTGGACAGCATATGGCAGCGCTTCTGGCAGGCCGACGCATCGCGCGGCGAAAACGTCGGAAACGGGCTCGGCTTATCGCTCGTAAAGGAAATAGCCGAGCTGCATGGCGGCACGGTGAGCGTCGATTCCGTACCCGGACGCGGCAGCACCTTCACCGTTGTGATATAAAAACCAAAACTCCCGATTGGATAATCGGGAGTTTTTATATTATGCCGTTTTACATGAGGTCCTTCAGCTTGTCGATATCCGTATTATTTATGCCGTTGGATATGATGACCTTGCATATCTGCGAGGTGCCCTCGGCAACGGTCAAAAGCTGCGAATCTCGGAGCATACGCTCAACATCGCAATGGCTTCTGAAGCCCCGGCCGCCGTGGATGAGCACAGCGTCCTTGCAGACCTTCTGACACATTTCCGAGGAAAAGAGCTTCAGAGACGCCGTCTCGAGCGTTGCGTTCTTGCCCGCCTCGGTGATAGCCGCGACATGGTACAGCGAGTTGCGGGCGAGGTTTATATTCGAATACATCTCCGCTATCGGGAAGCTCACGCCCTGATAGGAGAATATCGTTCTGCCGTAGTCTCCGCGGCTGCGCGCAAACTCGACTGCGTGCTCAAACGCAGACTGCGCAAGACCAATCGACACCGCCGCAAGGCTCAGACGACCGCAGTTGAGGGCGAGCTTAACGTGCTTGTAGCCGCTGTTTTCCTCGCCTATGAGTGCGTCGGGCGGCAGCAGGCAGTTCTTGAAGGTCACGGTGCCCGTGGGCGAGTTATTAAGACCTATCATATCCTCGCTGCGGCTCACCTCAAGCCCTGGCGTTTTTGCGTCAACGTAGAAAAGGCTCACGTTTCGGCTGCGTATGCTCGAGCCGGTCTTGGCATTAATGATATAGCCGTCGGCAACGCCGGCGTTGGTTATCCAGCATTTCGAGCCGTTGAGCAGCCAGCCGTCCTCTCTGCGCTCGGCCATGGTATCGACGCCGAACGCATCCGAGCCGCCGCGCTCCTCGGTTATGGCAAAGGTGAGCAGCTTTTCGCCCTTTATTGCCGGTATGAGCCACTCGTCGCGCTGCTTTGCGCTCACGAGATTTCTAACCGTGTAGCAGCACGGCAGGATATGGGCGCAATAAATGAGCCCCAGCGACGCCATTGCGCGCGATATCTCCTCAAGGAAGATGACGGCCTCCGTCACGCCGAGCCCCGCCCCGCCGAGCTCCTTCGAAAACGGCAGCGAGCAGTAGCCCTTTTCGGTAATTTTGCGCACGAGCTCACGCGGATAGATCCCCTGTCTGTCCAGCTCGGCGACCTGCGGAGTGATTTCTGCGTCCACGAATTCGCGGATCTCTTTTTTCAGCTTCTGCTGACGCTCGGTAAGGTAATACATAGCTTTAGGTCCTTTACATCAGATTAATTGTCTCCGTTTTCGCTGAGGACGAGCATGCAGTTTCCGTAGCTTGCAGCCTCGTCATACATTTCAATATCAACGATCGAGCGGTTTGCGCTTGCCTGGCGGCTGTCACACGACAGCATTATTTCCCCCTCCGGCACGGGCGATACGAAAAACGTTCCGCTCGCAATGACACCGTTTTGCGCCGCGCGCTCCGCCGCAAACTCCTTGACCGTTTTATTTACTATATTCATCAGTATATTCGCCGAGCTCGTGCCGTCCTCCCCCGTCTGCATCGTATAGACGCTGCGGCTGTTATCCGAGCTTATGTTTTCAAGCACCGGCATTCCCGGCGCCGTGCCCTTGACCGTGGAATTCATTAAATAATACCGCAAAACGTCGTTTGCCGTCACAATGCCGCATAATTCGCCGTTTCGCGTTATATACGCGACCGAGATTTCGTTAGAGACCATATGGCGCGCTATCTCGGTTATGGGCGTTGACACGTCAGCCGCGTATATGCTCTCCTGCTTTTCGTAGAGGCTGGAAATTTTCGTGTAGGTCGAGGCGGCGATGGCCTTCGTTGCATCGACCGTGCCGCAAATTTTAAGCGAATCGTCCACGACCGCCTGCTTCGAGCTCATGCCGAACAAGGGACCGTAGGAATTATACCAGTCGATGACCATATCATTATAATACAAGTACGGCGGCATACGCATCCATTTGTCCGCGGTGTCGGCGACCTCCTCCGGATTCGAACCGCCGAGCTCGGCATTGAGCAGGTTGAGCACCGTATAGCTGTCCTGCTGCGACGACAGGACGCATGAGCCGTGCTCCTCGGCAAGCTCAAGCACCACCTCGCCCGGCTGCGCCCCGCCCGTGACTATCATGTTCACACCCTTCGAGGCCAAGAACGAAAACAGGTCCGGGCGGTCGCCCACGAGGCACAGCGCGTCCTCATCGGCGCTTGCGAAAGTCGCCTTAAACTGCTCCAGGCTGCCGTCACCGAGTACAATTGCACCGATCCGGGCATCTGTATACTTTTTACCGGCGAGCACCGTCAATCCGAGCGTACCGATCGCCTGCGAAAGTGTTACAGTTTTGGTATCGGAAAGTAGGTCAGTTTTGAGTCTCACCGTGCCGGAGCGCTGTTTTGTCTCGACCAGGCGGAGTTTTTCCGCCGTTTTTATCGCTTTGTATGCCGTACCCTCACTCACCGCGTTCTCTTTCGCAAGCTTTCGCACCGCAACTCTCGCACCAACCGGCCGG
>USPI01000038.1 GCA_900556535.1 uncultured Eubacteriales bacterium
GATTTCCCATGGTAAAGAGATAAAGGTGTTCACCGGAAACTCCAACCCCAAGCTCGCAAAGGAGATATGCAATCAGCTTTTCAAGAACCTCGGCGAGTGCACCTGCGCGCATTTTGCCGACGGCGAGTGCTCCATCTCGGTGCATGAACCCGTTCGCGGCGCCGACGTTTTCATCGTGCAGTCCACCTGCAAGCCCGTCAACGATAACCTCATGGAGTTGCTCGTCATGATAGACGCAGTCCGCAGAGCCTCCGCAGGCAGAATAACCGCGGTCATTCCGTATTTCGGCTATGCCCGCCAGGACCGCAAGGCAAAGAGCCGCGACCCCATCTCCGCAAAGCTCGTGGCAAATCTCATAACCGCAGCCGGCGCTGACCGCGTGCTCACCATGGACCTGCACGCAGCTCAGATCCAGGGCTTTTTTGACATTCCCGTCGATAACCTTTTCGGCGCACCCCTCTTTGCAAAGCATTATATCGACGTTTTCGGCAAGGATAACGATGAGATAATGGTCGTATCCCCCGACGTCGGCAGCACCGCCCGCGCCAGAAACTTCTCCATGAAGCTCGGCTGCAACATGGCCATCGTCGATAAGCGCCGCGAAAAGGCCAATCAGTCCGAGGTCATGAACATCATCGGCAACGTCCAGGGTAAGACCTGCATCCTGCTTGACGACATGATCGATACCGCCGGCTCTCTCGTGGGCGCGGCAAAGGCGATCATCGAGATAGGCGGCGCGAAGGAGGTCTATGCCTGCGCAAGCCACGGCGTTCTCTCCGGTCCCGCGATCGAGCGCATCGAAAACAGCCCTATCAAGGAAGTCCTGCTTCTCGATACCATTCCTTACCCCGAAAACGCACAGCCCTGCGACAAGATAAAGTATATGTCCGTGGCGCCTGTTTTCGCAGAGGCTATCCAGCGCGTTTACGAGGAGATCTCCATTTCCAATCTGTTTGAGTGATAAAAATGTTTATGAATAAAGGCGGGGTGTCGTGGCTCATCGTTTTCCTCGGCAACCCCGGTCTTAAATACAACGGAACAAGACACAATGCGGGCTTCATGGCAGCCGACGCCATGGAGAAAAAGCTCGGAGTTTCGATAAACAAGCTCCGCTTCAGGGCTCTGACGCAAACGGCGGATATCGCCGGTCAGAAGGTCATGCTCATGAAGCCGCAGACCTATATGAATCTGTCCGGCGACGCGGTCATTCAGGCGGCGAGATTTTATAAGATCCCGCCCGAGCGAGTCATCGTCGTTTCGGACGAGACCTCGCTGCCGATAGGCAAGCTGCGCATTCGCCGCGGCGGCTCGGCGGGAGGACACAACGGGCTCAAGAGCATCATCTCTCAGCTCGGCACGGATAAATTCCCGCGCATACGCCTCGGCGTGGGCGCGCCGCCGCACCCGGATTACGACATGGCCGATTGGGTGCTCGGAGCGTTCAAGGGTCAGGACGCGGCGGATATGGAGCAGCTTGCGAAAACTGCTGCCGACGCTGCCGAGTGCTACATCGCGGAGGGCCCGGATAGGGCGATGAATAAGTTTAATTGAGAGGGTTAAGCCCTTTACGACGGCAAAGGGCGCAGGCACTTTGCCGTTTTCTATTACGCTATTACGGAAGGACGGATGACATGAAGAAAAGCTGCATAGCAATGCTCCTCGCGGGCGGTCAGGGCTCAAGGCTCTATGCGCTCACACAGGACGTGGCAAAGCCGAATATGCCCTTTGGCGGAAAATACCGCATTATAGATTTCCCCCTGTCCAACTGCGCAAACTCCGGCATCGACACCGTGGGCGTGCTCACGCAGTACAGGCCGCTTCAGCTCAACAGCTACATAGGCGGCGGCCAGCCCTGGGATCTGGACAGCACCGACGGCGGAGTTTTCATCCTGCCGCCGTACCAGACAGCAGGCGAGGCGGGCTCGTGGTTTTCCGGCACGGCCAACGCCATTTATCAGAACATGAGCTTCATCGAGATGTATGACCCCGACAACGTGCTCATTCTCTCGGGCGACCACATTTATAAGATGGACTATTCCAAAATGCTGCGCGAGCACGTGGAAAAGGACGCGGCGTGCACCATCGCCGTTTTGCAGGTCTCCATGGAGGAGGCGACCCGCTTCGGCATCATGAACCTCGGCGCGGACGGCTATGTCGAGCAGTTCGAGGAAAAGCCCAAGCAGCCCAAGAGCGATCTTGCCTCGATGGGCATTTATATATTCAACTGGAAAAAGCTCCGCAAGTACCTTATCGAGGACGAGGCAGACCCGAATTCGAGCAAGGACTTCGGCAAAAATATCATCCCCAATATGCTCGCGGCGGGCGAAAAGCTCTGGCCGTACCGCTTTGACGGCTACTGGCGCGACGTCGGCACGATAACGAGCCTGTGGGATGCGAACATGGATATGCTTTCGACGACGCTCATAAACCTGTATGACCCGAGCTGGCCCATCCGCTCGAGAAGCGTGGCACAGCCGCCGCATTACATCGGCAGCGATGCCTGCGTCGAGCACTCCATCGTCACCGAGGGCTGCGTCATCGAGGGCAGCGTCGAAAACTCCGTGCTCTCAAGCTCTGCAACGGTCGGAAAGGGCGCGAAGGTGCTGTATTCCGTTCTCATGCCGGGCGTCACGGTCGAGGACGGCGCAACGGTCGAATACGCGATAATCGGCGAGGGCACCGTCATTAAAAGCGGCGCACACGTCGGCTCCGCTCCCGACGGAAGCGCGGACTGGGGCGTTGCCACCTGCGGCCCGAAGATCGAGATACGCTCCGGCGCCGAGGTCAAGGCGGGAGCCATGATATACAAAAGCGAGGAGGTCTGAAGATGAGCGATTTTCACGGAATTATCTTTGCTTACGGCGCAGTGCCTGAGCTGGGCGAGCTGACCAAGGCGCGCACCGCCTCGTCGCTGCCGTTCTGCGGCCGATACAGACTCATTGACTTTGCCCTGTCGTCGTTCATGAACGCGGGCATACACGACGTCGGAGTCATCATGCGCCGCGATTATCAGTCCCTTCTCGACCATCTTGCCAGCGGCAAGGATTGGGACATGGGACGCAGGATAGGCGGACTGCGTATGCTGCCGCCGTTCGGTCTGCCGGAATATCATCAGGGTGACTATACGGGTACCATCGAGGCTCTTAACGCCGTTTCGACCTATATAAGCGACATTAACGCCAAGTACATCGTCATGATGCACGGCAACACCGCGGCAAACATCGACATGAGCGCCGCCATAGAGCAGCATCTGCGCACCGGGGCGGAGATAACCGCCATCTGCACCGAGACTACGCCCGACTATATGCACCATCGCTATATGCCCGAGCAGGACGGCTTCGCGCGCAGCATGATGTTCAGACAGACCGCTGCCGGCCCCGGACTTGCCTCGCTTGATGCGTACATCATCTCCAAGGAGCTTCTTCTGAGCATGATGGAGACCTGCCGCGCGGAAAACCGCTATCACTTCCACCGCGACGCGATAGCGCAGTATCTTGCAAACGGCGGCAAGGTCGGCGTTTACACCCACCGCGGTTACGGCAGACGCATAATGAGCACGCAGTCGTTCTTCTCGGCAAATATGGATATGCTAAGCAGCGAAAAGCGCGCCGAGCTCTTCCCGCCCGAGCGCCCCGTGCGCACCAAGACTCACGAGGACGTGAGTACGTATTACGCCGAGGGCTCAAGAGCCTCGAACAGCCTCGTTGCCGACGGCTGCATCATCGAGGGGGAAATAGACAACTGCATCATCTCCTCCGATGTCCGCATCGCAAAAGGCGCGAAGCTTGACGGCTGCGTGGTCATGCGCGGCGCAAAAATAGGCGAGGGCGTCGTTATGAAAAACGTCGTCGTCGATAAAGCCTCGGAGCTATCCCCGTACCAGACCCTCATGGGCAGCGAGAAGCTGCCGGTCGTGCTGCCCAAGGGCACGAAAATTTAAGGAGCAAATAATTTATGTATGTAAGTCAGATCTCTCGCGACGAGGTGCGCAGCGCCATTGAGGATAAGCTTTGCGCGCACTTTGCCGTGACAGCAGAGACAGCAAGCGACGATCAGGTGTTTCAGGCAAGCGCCATCGTCATTCGTGAAATCATGAGCAGGCTGCTCACCGCCGAGGAGGTCAAGACCCCCGAGCGCGAGGTGCACTATCTTTCGATGGAGTTCCTTATGGGACGCAGCCTTATGAAAAATGCGTTCAACCTCGGCATTTCCGACGCTCTTACGGGCGCGCTTGAGGACATGGGACGCAGCGCCGCGGATATATTCGAGGCGGAAAACGACGCAGGACTCGGCAACGGCGGTCTCGGCCGCCTCGCCGCGTGCTATATGGACTCTCTGGCGACGCTCGGCATTCCCGCAACGGGATATTCGCTTTGCTACGAGCTGGGCATATTCCGCCAGAAGATAGTTGACGGAAAGCAGACCGAGGTCGCCGACGATTGGCGCAGCGCGGCGGAAAGCTGGCTCGTTGCGCGAAACGACGAGGCGGTCGAAGTGCGCTTCGGCGGCAACATCTCCCCGCGCTGGGACAGCTTCGGAAGATATCACGCCGAGCACACCGGCTATCAGACCGTCACCGCGGTCCCGCGCGATATGCTCATTGCCGGCTACGGCGGGGATAACGTTAACATCCTCAGGCTCTGGGACGCGCGCAGCACGAGCGCACTGGATATGTACCTGTTCTCCGAGGGCGAATACGTCAAGAGCCTTGAGCAGCGCACCATGAGCGAGGTCATCACCAAGGTGCTCTACCCCGCGGACGACCACATCGAGGGCAAGACCCTGCGCCTCAAGCAGCAGTATTTCTTCCTGTCGGCAACGGCGCAGTCGATAATAAAGACCCACATGAAGCGCTTCGGCGACATTAAGAGCTTTGCAAAGCACCACACCATTCAGATAAACGACACCCACCCCGCGCTGGTCATCCCTGAACTCATGCGCATCATGATGGACGAGTACGGTCTCGGCTGGGACGAGGCGTGGAGCACGGTGAGCGCATCGGTCGCGTACACGAACCACACCGTCATGAGCGAGGCGCTCGAAAAATGGCCGCAGGAGCTCGTGCAGACGCTTCTGCCGCGCGTGTGGGAGATACTGTGCGAGATAAACCGCCGCTGGTGCAACGACCTCGTCTCCCGATTCGGCAACAGCGAAAAGGTCGGCAGAAACCTCATAATCCGCGACGGGCAGGTACACATGGCAAACCTCTGCCTTGCCGCGTGCTATAAGATAAACGGCGTTTCCGCCCTGCACGGCGAGATACTCAGAACGGATCTGTTTAAGGACGTCTGCGGGATAAGCCCCGAGCGCTTTACCTACGTCACAAACGGCATAGACCACCGCCGCTGGCTTGCGCAGATAAACCCGCGCCTGAACGGTCTCGTGAGCGAAGTCCTGGGCGGCGACGGCTACCTCACAAGACCCGAGGAGCTTATAAAATTCAAGGCCTTTGCGGCGGATGCCGAGGTGCAGCGCAGGGTAAATGAAATAAAGCTTCAGAATAAGCGCGATTTCGCGGAGTTCCTTGCGAAAAACGACGGCTTTGCGCTCGACACCGATGCGATACTCGACGTTCAGGTGAAGCGCCTGCACGAGTATAAGCGTCAGCTGCTGTGCGCGATGCTCATAACGCGCCTGCAAATGCAGATACACGCAGACCCCAACGCGGAGTTTACGCCGCGCAGCTTCGTTTTCGGCGCAAAGGCGGCGGCGGGCTACTACACCGCAAAGCGGATAATCGAGCTCATCTGCTCGCTGGCAAAGGACGTTAACAACGACCCGCTGTGCAAGGGCAAGCTCCAGGTCTGCTTCATGGAAAACTACCGCGTTTCCGCAGCCGAGGCGCTGATGCCCGCGGCTCAGGTATCCGAGCAGATATCCACCGCCGGCAAGGAGGCCTCCGGCACGGGCAACATGAAGCTCATGCTCAACGGCGCCGTTACGATAGGCACGCTTGACGGCGCAAACGTCGAAATGTACGAGCGTCTGGGCGATGAGAATATGTTCCTGTTCGGTCTCAAAACTCCGGAGGTCATCGCGCTCAAGGCCTCGGGCTACGACCCGCAGCGCTATGCCCGCGAGGACGCGGAGCTCGGCGCGGTGCTCGACAGGATAAGCCGCGGCTTCTCCGACGGCAAGAGCTACTCCGACCTCGTTTCGGGGCTGCTGTACAGGGGCGACACATATATGCTGTGCGCCGACTACCGCGACTATGTCAACACTCACGACAGGCTCTACGCCTCTGTTTCGGACCCGTCCGAGCTTGCAAGACTGTCTATCGTAAACACCGCCGAGGCCGGCATCTTTGCCGCCGACCGCGCAATAAAAGAATATGCGGAGGGCATATGGGGAATAAAACTGTAGTCGTTATCGGCGCCGTGAATATGGACATTTGCGGCAGACCGGACAAAGAACCGAATATGCGCGATTCAAACCCCGGCACCGTCAGCTTCACCCCCGGCGGAGTCGGACGGAACATTGCGCACAATCTGTGCCTGCTCGGCGTGGGCGTTAAATTCATCGCCGCCATCGGAGACGACGTTTACGGCAGCAGCATTTACGAAAGCTGCGAAAAGCTCGGAATGGATATGCATATGTGCCGCAGAATGAAGGGCGGCAGGACCTCGAGCTATTTGTACATCACCGACGAAAAGGGCGATATGCTCCTCGGCGTTAACGACACCGATATTTCCGGCAGCATCACCCCCGAATATCTCGGACGCCACCTCGGGGAGCTCAATGCCGCCGACGCCGTCGTAATTGACGCAAACCTCACGAAGGAGACCCTCTCGTGGATAGGCGAAAACGTGACGAGCGACCTGTACGCCGACCCCGTTTCCATCGCAAAGGCGGAGCGTCTCACCCCCGTTCTGGGCAGGCTCAAGGCGTTTAAGCCCAATGAGTACGAGGCAAAGTACCTGACGAACGAGACCACCTCGCTGTTTGCCGCCGAGGAGCTTCTGCGCCGCGGCGTAAAGCAGGTGTTCGTCTCTCTCGGCAGCGACGGGATAGTTGCCGCCGCCGACGGTGAGATAATAAAGCTGCCCTGCGAGAGCACGGAGATAGTCAACGCCACCGGCTGCGGCGACGCAGCCACGGCAGCGATAATCTGGGCGGGCGTAAACGGCTTGGGTCTCGCGGAGACTGCCTCCGCCGCAATGAAGGCCGCGGCGCTGGCGGCTCAGTGCGAGCAGACGAATAACCCCGAGCTCTGCCCCGAGCTCATAAGCTGAGCCTTCCCGCAGCTCAAAAAACAATTTCACAACCCACCGCAGGAGGGCGTCACCGGACGCGCTCCTGCGTTCCTTTTAATTGACAGCGCAATATGAGATACAGTATAATAATGCTATAAATGGGTTCAAATATAATATGCCGTGAAAGGATATATTGTGATGATACCAAGCAACGGTGTTGCTAAAAAAAGAAAACGCAAAAAGCTTGGACCGATCAGGCGCCGCAGGAGAAGGGAAAAAATACAGTCGATTTTGATTCTTTTGATTCAAGTGGTTTGTATATCGCTGCTGTTTGCGCATTCGATTAAAAAATATGCACCCGACACAATGCAGTGTACTCATAGTTTTAATACAACTATCTCCGATGTAAAACGTACTTATATTAGTCCTGGTACGAGCGTGGTATTTGAAACGTGTGAGGGCAAGGTGTTCATTAACTTCGACGGCGGAATCGGAACTCACCTCGCAGAAAGAATTGATGCCACTATTAAAGAACTCCGGTACTTAAGCGATAATAATATTGAAGTAAGCGTCAGAATCAGAAATGAGCCTGAGATTAATCCTTTGTCGGTGCATTTCAAAGAATACGAGATGGTTGCACTTGAAGATAACCAAACTCAAATTGATAAGTTCGAAAAGACTCAAAGGCTTAGCTTAGTGATATTCTGCATTTTGCTGCCCTTGTGGCTTGTGCTTGCGGTTGCTCATTACATTATCTTCAGATGATCGGTAAATATCACCCCACCCGCAGGAGCATAGCACATACTATGCTCCTGCTTTCATTTTCGGCACATACATCGTATCGGGCTGGGGCAAAACAACAGCGGCATGGCGTATTTCGATAACATCAGCGTGACGAAGGAGCCATGCAGCAGCTACACCTACGACGACAAGGGCAACCCGGTGTCGGCCAAGGAGGGCGGAGCAAAAACAAGCTGTGAATATCAGAGCGGCACGAGCATCCTGACAAAATACACCGCGTCAACAGGGGTGGTAACAAGCTTTACCTATGCGCCTACAACACATAACTTAAATACAGTAACTTCAGCCGGAGTTACAAGTACAAACAGCTATAATTCGGCAGGGCTTGTGACACAGACCGTGAGCAGCGGCAACGGAGAGAGGCAGAAAACATCGTCAAGCTATGATGCTTATGGGCAGAGGACGGCGGCGACGGACGTAAACGGAACGGTCACTAAGTACGAATATGCACTTGGCCGCCGCATAACGGGGACGACAGTGGGCACTCAGGCGAGGCAGGAGTTCAACTATAATTCCGCCGACAGAATGACCATGACGAGCATGGAAGGCCTCGCCGCGCATCACTACAGCTATTCAAATGGGCAGCTTTCTGCGCTCGCACGCAAAAGCCGGGTCGGCACGGGCGCGTTCACATGGCAGAGCTACCACTTCGCGTACGACCCCTTCGGCAACATGACGAAGATAAGCGTCAGCGGGGCGGATAACACCGCCGCGAGCGCACCGTCAAGCGCGATCACGCTCGCACAGTACCGGTATGAAAGCGGCGTAAACAACGGCCGCTTGCAGGAGCTGACGTTTGGCAATGGTCAAACCGTTCAGTATACCTATGACAGGTTTGACAGGACGACGGCGGAACAGTATAATAATGTCACATATGAATATGCCTACGATGCATCCGGTCAGCTTGCAAAGCAGAGCTCGACGGCGGGCGAGGAATATAACTACGAATACGACAGCCTCGGCCGCCTGATCCGCAGCAACGAGTATAACGGCGGCACGCTTGAGCAGCGCACCGAGCATGTATACGATGCGTCCGACCGCCTGACGAAACAGACGTGGTATAACTCCGGCGGCACGACGACCGTGACCTATGCGTACAGCCCGACTACGGGGCTGCTGACAAGCCTCAACGCCAATATTCAGGGCTCGAGCATCCCCGTGACGTATACATATCAGGGAGCGAATCAGCTGCGAAGCAAGACCGTCGGCGGCGTCATGGTAAGGGCGTACAACTTCCGCTATAATAATGACGGCAGCAAGAGCGCCCTGCCGGACTACATCAATTACCGAGACCCGGCGGGAGAACTGATGTGCGGCGATAATTGCTTCTACGATGAGAGCGGCCGCTTGACAGAGATCAGGGACAGCTCGACCGTCAACCGAACGGATGTCACCCCGGTGACCATAGCGACCTACGGCTATGACCGGCAGGGGCAGCTTACCACGGCGACGGTCCGCGGCACGAGCTACACCTACACCTATGACACCGCGGGAAACATCCAAAGCAAAAAAATCGGCGGCACGACGACCAATTACACCTACGGCAACAGCGCGTGGCGCGACCTGCTTACGGCGTATGACGGGCATGAGATAAGCTACGACGGCTGCGGCAACCCGACGAGGTATTACGACGGCAGCACGTTCACATGGACGCAGGGGCGCAAGCTGGCAACTGCAACGGTCGGCAATACGAACATAAGCTACACCTACGACATGGCGGGCGTTCGCAGCAGCAAGACCGTAAACGGCACGGAGTACAGGTACACGACCCTCAGCGGACTTGTAACGCGGCAGACGGGCGGCAATGCAGCGATAGACTTCATCTATGATGACAGCAATCAGCCGCTGGCGATGAAGTACAACGGCACGCTGTACTACTACATACTCAACGCGCAGGGCGACGTTGTTCGTATCATCGACGGCAGCCGAAATGTTGTCGCAAGCTACAGCTACGACCCTTGGGGCAAGATAATAAGCAGCAGCGGCACACTTGCGGAGGTAAATCCTCTGCGCTACCGTGGTTATTACTACGATTCCGAGACAGGGTTTTATTATGTATCCAGCCGTTATTACGATCCTGAGATTGGTCGGTGGATAAATGCGGATTCACAGTTAAATGCGAAGGA
>USPI01000039.1 GCA_900556535.1 uncultured Eubacteriales bacterium
CAGAGCAAAGCTGAGCGCCTGATTTGGCCTCTCCGAGCAGGAAAAGATTATAAATTTTAGGGCGGCTTAACTCCGCCCTTAATGTGTTTGTGTTAAAAGCAAAGGGTGGAATAATTGGATCTCAGGGTAACACTGAAGAAAAATTATGAATTCAGGCGGCTTTATAATAAAGGTAAGACCGCCGTGACGCCCTATATGGTCGTATATGCTCTCAAGACCGGCCGCAATGTAAGGCGCGTGGGCTATACCGTGTCCACGAAGCTGGGCAAGGCAGTTGTGCGCAATCGCGCCCGCCGCCGGCTCAGAGAGGTGTACAGGCTCAATGCCGACAAGCTCGTTGACAGCGCGGATATCGTCATCGTCGCCCGCTCAAGGTGCGTCGATGCGCAGTTTGCAAAGCTCGAGCGCGCCTTTCTCGGCGCCTGCCGCGATCTGGGCATCCTGAAAGAAGGGGAATAATGAAAAAAGTATTCCTCGCTCTTATACGCTTTTATCAGAAATACGTTTCGCCGGCCTTCCCGCCGCGATGCAGATTTATGCCGACCTGCTCACAGTATGCCGCCCAGGCCATCGAGAAATACGGTGCCCTGAAGGGCGGCCGGCTTGCCCTGAAACGGCTGCTGAGATGTCATCCGTTTCACAGGGGCGATTATGATTTCTTTGATCCCGTTCCGTAACGAGGATCCGAATGCAAGGAGAAACTTATGTCATTCGTAGACATCGTTGTCTGGCCGTTTGCCAGACTCTTGGAGGTGCTCTATAACTGGACCTCCAGCTACGGTCTTGCCATTATCCTGTTTGCTCTGGTTGTTAACCTCATTCTGCTGCCGTTCATGGCAAAGAGCAAAAAGGGCATAATGAAGACCACCCGCATCCAGCCTCAGCTCAAGGAGCTCGAAAGAAAGCACAAGGGCAACCAGCAGAAGTATCAGCAGGAGGTCATGAAGCTGTACAAGGAGCAGGGAGCAAGCCCCACCGGCGGCTGCCTGTGGTCGCTGCTGCCCTTCCCGATACTCATCATTCTCTACGGCGTCATCCGTCAGCCCCTCGGCTACATGATGGGCCTGAGCAATGAGAGCGTCAAGGCGCTGACCGACTGGGCGACCGCAAACGGCGGCTTTGTCGCAACCAAGGCGGGCACCTACGATCAGATCGGCGTCGCAAACGTCATCCACCAGAATTGGGACGCGGTCGTGAGCGCACTGGGCGATTTCGGCGGCAAGCTGCTGAATATCGACTACTCGTTCCTCGGCATGAACCTCGGCACCATCCCCAACTGGAAGATCTGGGCCTTTGACTTCTCCGCCGCGGATATCGGCGCGCAGATCGGACTGTTCTTCATTCCGCTCGTCGCCGCATTCCTGTCCTGGGCGTCGATGAAGATCAGCCAGGCCACCAACCCCCCGCAGGCTGCCGCACAGGCTCAGGTAAGCATGAAGACCATGAACCTCATGATGCCCATCATGTCGATCTGGATCTGCTTTATCATGCCCGCGGCACTGGGCGTTTACTGGATCGCCAACAGCTGCTTCGGCATCGCGCGTGACGTCGTGCTCACCAAGCACTACAAGCGCAAGCTCGACATCGAGGATGCGGAGCGCCTCGCGGCTCAGAAGGAAAGAGAAGCAGAGCTTGCCCGCCGCCATGAGCAGACCGAGCAGCTTCGCGCAGAGGGTGCGACCGTTCGCAATACCAACACCAGCAAGAAGAAAATGCAGGCACAGCAGAAGCAGGCCGACACCGAACGCATCGCCGAGATCGAAAGAGCGGAGCGCGAGGCGAAGATGGCCCAGCTCGGCATTGAAAAAACCGAAAGTCCCTCGCAGGTCGGCAAGCGCCGCTACGCAAGGGGCAGAGCGTACGATCCCGAGCGCTATGCCGAGGAGATGAAGGCAGTCGAGCAGGCAAATGCCGCCGAGGCCGCCGAGGCTCCCGCACAGGCGGAAGATAAGCCTGAACAATCACAGGAGAATACCGAATCATGATAAAGTCTTTGGAAACCACAGGCCGCACCGAAGACGAAGCGATCGCCGCAGCTCTCAAGGAGCTGGGACTCGAGCGCGACGATGTGTCAGTGACCGTCGTAGAGCGCGCAAAGTCCGGCTTCCTGGGCATAGGCGCCTCGCCCGCCGTCGTGCGTGTCGAGTATGAAGCTCCCGACGAGCCCGAGGAAAAGCCCGAAGAAGCTCCCGCAGAGGCAGTGCCCGCCGCAAAGCCGGCAGCCGTTCCCGCCGATGAGGATGAGCAGTTCAAGGCAATTCGCGCCTTCCTTTCCGGCCTGCTCGAGCGCATGGGAACTCAGGCGAATATCGAGATAAGCCGCCGCGACGCCAAGAGCATCGCCGTCGAGCTGTCCGGCCCGAATATGGGCGCGGTCATAGGACGCAGAGGCGAGACCCTCGACGCCATCCAGCACCTGACCAACTACGCGGTCAACCGCGGCAGCGACAAGCATATGCACATTTGCGTCGATGCCGAGAGCTACCGTGCAAAGCGCGAGGAGTCCCTCGTCCGCCTTGCCGAAAAGATGGCCGCCAAGGTTATTAAGTACAAGCGCAGCATGGCGCTTGAGCCGATGAACAGCTATGAGCGTCACATCATCCACGCGGCTCTTCAGAACTACGAGGGCGTGACCACAAGCTCCACCGGCACAGAGCCGAATCGCCGCGTCGTCGTGTCTTACGACCGTCCGCAGAACACCGGCAATAAGCCGCAGAGCCGTGAATGGGCATAAGCCCCGCATATTGGAGGAAACAAAAATGATACTTGAAAAAATCAAGGAGATCCTTGCACAGCAGTTTGAAGTCTCTGCCGACAGCATCTCCGTCGAAACCAATATCGTCGATGACCTCGGAGCCGATTCTCTTGACGTCGTTGAGCTCATCATGTCCGTTGAGGACGAGTTCGGCGTCCAGATCTCCGATGAGGACGCAGCACAGCTTCCCACCGTCGGTAAGATCCTTGAGTACATCGAAGCAAGGCAGTAAGAAATGAAGATCCCGCCCGCCAGGGCGGGATCTTTTTGTTGAATTTAAAATCAACCCATCGTGGGCTGTGCTTATAAAATAAAAATATCCGGAGACTGCACAGTCTCCGGATATTTAACATTTTTATTCCCACTCGATGGTGGCGGGGGGTTTGGAGGTTATATCGTAGACGATGCGGTTTATGCCCTTGACCTCGTTTACGATGCGCACGGAGACCTTATCGAGCACGTCATAGGGGATGCGTGCCCAATCCGCGGTCATGAAGTCGGTCGTCGTGACCGAGCGCAGCGCGAGAGTGTAATCATACGTTCTGCCGTCGCCCATGACACCGACCGAGCGCATATTCGTCAGCACCGCGAAGTACTGATTCATCGTGCTCTCAAGCTTCGCCTTTGCGATCTCGTCGCGGAAAATGAAGTCCGCCTCGCGGAGAATGTCGAGCTTCTCCTTGGTGATATCGCCGATGACGCGGATGGCGAGACCGGGACCGGGGAAGGGCTGGCGCATGACCAGATATTCCGGCAGGCCGAGCTCACGGCCGAGCGCGCGTACCTCGTCCTTGAACAGCAGACGCAGCGGCTCGATTATCTCCTTGAAATCAACGTAGTCGGGCAGTCCGCCGACGTTGTGGTGGCTCTTGATGACGGCGGCGACGTTGGTGCCGGACTCGATGACGTCGGGGTAGATGGTGCCCTGAGCGAGGTAATCGACGGCACCGATCTTCTTGCCCTCGTCCTCGAAAACGCGGATGAACTCCTCGCCGATTATCTTGCGCTTTGCCTCGGGCTCGGAGACACCGGCGAGCTTCGAGAGAAATCTCTGCTCGGCGTTCACGCGGATGAAGTTGATGTCCCAATTCCTGAACGCGGCCTCGACCTCGTCGCCCTCGTCCTTGCGCATGAGACCGTGGTCAACGAAAATGCAGGTGAGCTGATTGCCGACGGCCTCGGCGAGGAGCGCCGCCGCGACGGAGGAATCGACGCCGCCGGAGAGCGCCAGCAGCACCTTGCCGTCGCCGATCTTCTCGCGGATGGACGCGACCGATGCGCGCATATAGTCGCCCATCGTCCAGTCGCCCTTTGCGCCGCAGACCTCGTACAGGAAGTTGCGCAGCATCCTCTGACCGTACTCGGTGTGGTTTACCTCGGGGTGGAACTGCACACCGTAAAAGCCGCGGCTCTCGTCGCAGATGCCGACGGTGGGGCAGGCTGCGCTGCGAGCTACGAGTCTGAAGCTTTCGGGGACCTTCGCCATGTAGTCGCCGTGGCTCATCCAAGTCACGCTCTCCTCGGGCAGACCCTTAAAGAGCTTGCAGTCGGTCTCGAAGAAGGTCGGGGTCTTGCCGTATTCGCGGGCCGTGTCGGACTGCGCCGCGGTGACCTCGCCGCCGAGGTAGTGCGCCATGAGCTGGCAGCCGTAGCATATGCCGAGCACAGGAACGCCGAGGCGGAATATCTCGGGGTCTATCTGAGGGGAGCCTGCGGCGTAAACGCTCTGCGGACCGCCGGTGAAAATAATGCCGATGGGGTCGTATGCCTTTATCTCGTCCAGGCTCATGCTGTGGGGCTTTACCTCGCAGTAGACATTGCATTCGCGGACTCTGCGGGCAATGAGCTGATTATACTGACCGCCGAAATCCAGAACGAGCACCTTCTGATTGCGCATTCTCAAAATCCTCCGTTAAAACATCTCGATGCAGCCGTCGCGCTCGGCGCTGACGGACACGTACTTTATCGGGCAGCCGACTGCCTTCTCGATGTACTTGACATAGTCAAGCGCGGCCTTGGGCAGATCCTCGGGCTTGCGGCAGCCGGAAACATCGCACTTGAAGCCCTCGAGGTACTCGTAAACGGGCTTTGCGCGCTCAAGCTCCTCGATGTTGCCGGGGAAGTTGTCGATGCGCTTGCCGTCGAGCTCATACGCGACGCACACGGGGATCTTGTCCATGTAGCCGAGCACGTCGAGCTTGGTGAGCGCGATGTCGGTGCAGCCCTGCATCATTGCGCCGTAGCGCGATGCGACGACGTCAAAGCCGCCGACTCTGCGGGGGCGTCCGGTTGCGGCGCCGTATTCTCCGCCTGCCTCGCGCAGCTCGTGAGCCTCCTCGCCGAACAGCTCGCAGGTGAACGGACCCTCGCCGACGCAGCTTGAATATGCCTTCATGATGCCGATGCTGCCGTCGAGCTTGAGCTGCGGAATGCCGGAGCCTATGGGCGCGTATGCAGCGAGGGTGGTGGATGCGGAGGTGTAGGGGTAGATGCCGAAGTCGATGTCGCGCAGAGCGCCGAGCTGTGCCTCGAACATGACGGACTTGCCGTTTTTGACGGCGTCGGTGAGGTAAACGGTCGTGTCGCAGACATTCTCTTCGAAGGGCTTGCCGAATTTCTCAAGCCACGCCATCATCTCGTCAACGTCAATAGGCTCATGACCGTAGCCGCCGGAGACAGTGAGGTTTTTCCACTCGACTATGCCGGCAACGCGCTCGCGCAGGTGGTCGAGATTTTTCAGGTCGCCCATGCGCAGGGTCTTTTTCATGTACTTATCCGCGTAGACCGGAGAAATGCCGCGGCGGGTCGAGCCGAACTTCTTGTCGCCGAGCCTGTCCTCCTCAAGCCCGTCGAGAAGCTTGTGATAGGGCATACAGATTGTTGCGCGGTCGCTGATCTTGAGGTTTGCGGGGCTTATCGCAATGCCGCCCTCGCGCAGGCGCTCGGTCTCGTTGAAAAGATGCTCAAGGTCGATGACGATGCCGGGGCCGAGTACGTTCACGGTGTCGTCGCGCAGTATGCCCGACGGCAGCAGGTTGAGGATGAACTTGCCCTTGTCGTTAACGACGGTGTGACCGGCGTTGTTGCCGCCCTGATAGCGGACAACGATGTCGTACTTTTCAGAGAGCAGATCGACCATACGGCCCTTGCCCTCATCGCCCCAGTTGGTTCCCACGATTGCAGTTAACATTGTTTTGCTCCTTTACACATTTACGCTTGCCTCGACGCCGAGCTCAGACTCGTGCGCGCCGATGGCAGGATCAAGATACTCTTTTATGAATTGCTCGGTCTGATGCGACGCCATGCCCGTGAAGCCCTTGGGATCGCAAAGCCCGTCAAGCTCGGCACGGCTCAGCTCAAAGGCGGGGTCTGCCGCTATCCTCTCGATGAGGTCGTTTCTCTCGCCGTAGAGCTTTACCTGCTGCGCGGCGGCAACGGAGTGGACTCTTATGCGCTCGTGCAGCTCCTGACGGTCACCGCCCTTGTGCTTCACGCAGTACATGAGAATGTTCTCGCTTGCCATGAAGGGCAGCTCGTCGCTGAGATGCTTGCGGCACACGGCGGGATATACCTTCATGCCGCTGACGATGTTTATATAGAGATTGAGCACGCCGTCTATTGCGAGGAATGCCTCCGGAATGCTCAGGCGGCGGTTTGCCGAATCGTCAAGGGTGCGCTCAAGCCACTGGCTCGACGCGGTGAACGCCGCGTTTTGCAGATCGTTTATCACGAAGCGCGAGAGCGAGGCGATACGCTCGGAGCGCATGGGGTTGCGCTTATACGCCATCGCCGAGGAGCCTATCTGCTTTGCCTCAAACGGCTCGTCGACCTCCTTGAGGTGCGACAGCAGGCGAATGTCGCTTGAAAACTTCGACGCACTCTGCGCGATGCCGGAGAGCACCTGCAAAACGTAAAAGTCCGTCTTGCGCGAATAGGTCTGCCCGCTCACGGGGGCGCAGCGCGAAAAGCCCATCTTCTCGGCTATGAGCGCCTCAAGGCGCTTGACCTTGCTCTCATCGCCGTCGAAAAGCTCGAGGAAGCTCGCGCCTGTGCCGGTCGTGCCCTTGCAGCCGAGAAGCTCAAGGCGGCCGAGCTGATACTCAAGCTGCTCGAGATCGTTTAAAAGATCGTATGCCCACAGCGTTGCGCGCTTGCCCACGGTCGTGGGCTGAGCCGCCTGAAAATGTGTGTACGCAAGTGTCGGCGTGTCCTTATGCTCCTGCGCAAAACCGCGCAGCGCGGCGATCGCGTTAACGAGCTTCCTGCGCACGAGAACGAGCGCCTCGCGCATACGGATAATGTCCGTGTTGTCGCCGACGTAGCAGCTCGTCGCGCCCAGATGAATGATGGGCTTTGCTTCGGGGCAGCACTCGCCGTAGGTGAGCACGTGAGCCATGACGTCGTGGCGCACCTCATGCTCGTGGCGGGCGGCCGCGTCGTAATCAATGTCGTTTATATGCGCGCGCATTTGCTCAAGCTGGCTGTCGCTTATCTCAAGCCCCAGCTCCTTTTCGCTCTCGGCAAGCGCGACCCAAAGCCGCCGCCATGTCGAAAACTTATAGTCATCGGAGAAAAGGCGCTTCATATCCTCCCCGGCGTAGCGTCCGCACAGGGGGTTTTCGTAAAATTCGTGCTTACTCATCTGTCTCCTTGAAAACCGTGATGCCGCTGCGCTTGTGGGCGCTGTTTCTGTGGAAGCGGTCGATTATTCTCTTTTCTGTCGCGGTGACCTCGCCGCCGTGTATATAGTCGTCGATGGCGCGGTAGCTCACGCCCATCTCGTCCTCGTCGGTCTGACCGTCGAACAGACCCGCGGAGGGGGCCTTGTTTATTATGCACGCGGGTGCGGTGAGCCACTTGAGAAATTCGATGACCTCGGTTGCGGTGAGGTCGGAGATGGGGTTAAAATCACAGGCGCCGTCGCCCCATTTGGTGAAGTAGCCCATGTATCTCTCGCTGCGGTTTCCCGTGCCTGCGACGAGGCGGTATTCCGATGCCGCGACCGCGTAAAGCGTCGTCATTCTCAGGCGCGGCGCGATGTTGTTCACCGCGGCGTTCGTGAGCGTCGTTATGCCCTGAAGCCTGTCTATCTCCGCCTGACGCACGTCGGTCAGGTCGATGACGCGGCTTTCGATGCCGAAGTGATCCGCGACCTCCTTGGCGTCATTCAAGTCCTGCTCAAAATTGCGCTTTGACGCGCAGGGCATCATTATGCCGACCGTGTTCTCGCAGGCGAATTTGCACAGTATGCCGACGAGGGCGCAGTCCTTGCCGCCGGAGTTTCCGAAAACTATGCCGTCAACGCCGCTGTCCTCGACGAGCTTGCGAATAAACGCGACTCTGTCGGCAAATTCCTTGCTGTAATCACGCATGGTTATCAGCTCCTCAAAAAATACTTTTTACACTAAATTTTATAATATCCCACTGCCCGTGTCAATAAGCGGCTGTGACAAAATACATCCTTCGCACCCGCCCCGATTAGGCGAATTTCTCATTTTTTGAGCCCCTTGTCCGCCTGCCGCGGACGGTAGTTTTTTTGATACTAAATTGCCTTATATTGCCTTCGACAAGAAAAGCCTTGATTTTTCAAGGCTTTTTTGATAAAATGCAGACTGTAACAATTTTGCCACTTGTTTTTAAACTTATTTTCACACCCGAAATAGTGAGGAGGTTCGCCCATGAAGCGATACATATCCGCCCTGCTCGCGCTTGTGATGCTGCTTTCGCTTGCGCCGACGGCGGCGCTCGCAGACAGTGATATGACGGGAAGCGAGAATGTAAAAACTCTCATAAAGTATTACGAGGGCTGCGTGCTTACTGCCTATAAAGCACATTCAAGCGAAAAATACTGGACGATAGGCTACGGTCACTACGGTCCGGACGTATACGAGGGCATGGTGATAACGGCGGAGCAGGCCAACGCGTATTTCGAGCAGGATATCAAGGCGTTTGAAAGAGCCGTAAACGGCTGGAACGACAAGTATTCTCTCGGCCTCAACCAGAATCAGTTCGATGCTCTGCTCAGCGCAACGTATAACTTCGGCACGGGCTGGGTCGAATATTACGCGCAGTCGGGGTACAGGCTTGCGAAATACGTTCAGGCGGGCTTCAAGGACGCAAACGGTGTTCCGCTGCCCGACCTTGAAATTGCCGACGCCTTCGGCGTTTTGTGCAATGCCGGCGGCGAGATACTCCCCGGTCTCATCGTGCGCCGCATAAATGAGGCGGAGATATTCCTTTATAACGATTATCACACCGACAATACGCATTTTGTCTACACCGTGCTTGACGCAAACGGCGGCTCCCTGACCGGCGGCAACCGCGTTCAGATCTTTGCCAAGGGCGTGCCCTACGGTACGATGCCCGGCGTTAAGCGCACAAACTACACGCTCAATTACTGGGTAGATACGGACACGGGCAGCCCGATACTCGCCTCGACCATTGCCGACAAGTCCCGCAATCTCAAGGCGATCTGGACAAGCGGCTCCGCGCCTGAGCCCGTGCGCTACACCCTGACCGTCAACGGCGGCAGCGGCAGCGGCAGCTACCTTGCCGGCGAGAGCGTCCGCATCGTGCCCGACACGAAGCTCGGCAAGACCTTCACCGGCTGGAGCGTCAGCGGCGCCGAGGCAGTTCTCAACAATGACGGATACTATTACATAACCATGCCCGCGCGAAACGTCACCGCAACGGCGCTTTGGAAGGACGGCTGCCCGCTCGGAGATAAGTGCCCTACGCAGGACTTCACGGATATTTCGTACAATCATTGGGCGCACAACTACGTTGACTCCGCCGTCAACGCGAAGATATTCGTCGGCACGAGCGCAACGACCTTCGAGCCCGAGACGCCCATGACCCGCGCGATGATGGTCGCGGTGCTGCACAGGCTCTACGGCAAGCTTGAGGGCGCGGACACCTTTGACGCGAGCGCGATCGAGAACCCCTACACAGATGTCGACAAGGGCGTGTATTACTATGACGCCGTTATGTGGGCATACGAAAAGCACATCGCCCTCGGCTTTGAGGACGGCACATTCCGTCCCAACGAGAAGATACCCCGCGAGCAGATGGTGACTATGCTGCACAGATATGCGCGTATGATGGGCTGGGCCGATGACGAGAGCAACTGGGCCGATTTCAGCAGCTTCTCCGATGCCTCGGACGTGAGCGTATTTGCCCGCGAGAGTATGAGCTGGGCGATAGGCTGCAACATCATAAGCGGCGTCGGCGGCAACAGGCTCGACCCGCAGGGCGACGCCACTCGCGCCCAGGTCGCAACTCTCCTCGTCCGCTTCGCAGGCAACACATTT
>USPI01000040.1 GCA_900556535.1 uncultured Eubacteriales bacterium
TGGAGAATTATAAACACCTCATCCGGCTCTCCGCTGTGCTCCGACCCACCTTCCCCTCAAGGGGAAGGCAATGTCTTAGTCATTACGCTGTCATGTCTTTTCAACATTTCAAATAACCAAAACTACTGACCATGCGGGCGAGCAATGCTCGCCCGCTTGTGATGGTTTCGTCGGCAGTATCGTAACCGAGCAACCGCAATAACCGTATTGGTAGTTGCGCCAAGGCGAACTGCCCCCATGGCAACGGTTTCCTCCGCACCCTCGATACCGGGCTACCGCAATATGCGTATCGGTAGGTGTGTCAAAGCGCGATCAAAAAAAGGGTGAGGGCGAAGGCGGTGAGGGTGGCGTAGCTTGCAAGGCGGGCGCTGCCGCGGCGATGCGACTGCGGGATCATGTCGTCAACGATGACGAACAGCATTGTCCCCGCCGCGAACGCAAGCGCGAACGGCAGCACACCGCGCGCGAGCGTGACGGCGAGGTAGCCGAAAAACAGCCCCGCGACCTCCACCGCGCCGCTTATGACCGCGATCAGCGCCGCGCGCCGCTTCCCCGAGCCCGCGTGCAGCAGCGGCGGTATCAGCACCATCGCCTCGGGCAAGTTTTGAAACGCGATGCCCGCCGTGACGGTCAGAGTATCGGAGAAGCTGTCCGTGCCGAAGCTCACGCCTGCCGCGATGCCCTCGGGAAAGTGGTGGATGGCGATGGCCGCGACGAACAGCGCCGCCGAGCGCGATGCGTCCGAGTCGTCCCTTGCGCCGATCATCCCCGTCAGCCGCGGGCCGAGCAGATTGAGCGCGCTCAGAAAAGCCGCACCGCCTATCACACCGAGCGGGGTGAGGAAGATCGCCGCGCTGCCGCCGAGCTCCAACGACGGCGCGACCAGCCCCAGCACCGCCGCGCCCAGCATTATCCCCGCCGCCGCGCCCGTGAGCGAGTCCTCCAGCCTCGGCGGTATGTTCCCGAGCCGAAAGCCCGCGAGCGCGCCCGCAAGGCAGCACGCCGCGATGGCCGCTGCCGTCAAAAATACGTATATAAGCAAAAAAATTAACCCCCGATCACGGGCACGGCCGAGAAAAACGGCTGCCCTTTACGCCATACTATGCCGCGCCGCCGGGGGTGGTGTGCGCGAAAAAACGCCGCAGGGTCGAGTGACTCTGCGGCGCTGCTGTTTATATCATTGCTTTTCCTCGATGAGCGGGAGGAAGTCCTTATACTGCGTGTCGTATGCGCAGCTGTACTCGGCGCAGTCGGCGAATTTTGCGACCGCGCGGGTCGAGATGCCGATGGGCTGGAGCGTGCCTGCGCCGGCAACGCAGCCGCCGGGGCAAGCCATGCCCTCGAGCAGGTAGCCGTCGTATTTGCCGTCGCGTGCCATCATGAGCAGCTTGCGGCACTCGTGCAGTCCCGTGGCCTTGGCTATCTTCACGTCGCGCGTGGGGTCGATGGACTTTATCGCGTTCACGACCGCCTGCGCCACGCCGCCGGAAACGGCGAATTTGCGCGCGTCGGAGCCTGCCTGAGCAAGCGGCTGAGCCTCCTCGGCGGGGATAACTTCCTTGTCCACGCCCTTTGCCGCGAACATTCCGAGCACCTCCTCAAAGGTGAGCACGAAATCGACGTCGCTGCGCACGGTGCGGCGGCTCGCCTCGAGCTTTTTCGCATCGCAGGGGCCGACGAACACGACCTTGCAGCCGGGGTGGGTCTTTTTGACGAATCTCGCAGTGAGCACCATCGGGGTCATCGCCACGGAGATGTTTTCCGCCATGTCGGGGAACATTTTCTTGACCATGTCGCTCCACGACGGGCAGCAGGAGGTGACCATGAAGCGGTGCTTTTTCGGCACCTCCTCAAGGAAGTCGGCGGCCTCCTCGATGACGCACAGGTCCGCGCCTATCGCCGCCTCGTAAACGTCCTCGAAGCCGAGGCGCTTGAACGCGGGCTTTATCTTCTCCGGCGTTGCGTCCGGTCCGAACTGCCCGACGAATGCCGGCGCGAGCACGACGTAGACCGGCACGCCGCTTTTTATCGCCATGATGGTCTGGAAGATCTGGCTCTTGTCGGAGATGGCGCCGAAGGGGCAGTTGACGAGGCACTGTCCGCAGGAGGTGCAGCGCGCGTAGTTTATCTTCGCTCTGCCCATCTCGTCGCTGCCGATCGCCGCGACGCCGCAGGCCTTTTTGCAGGGGCGCTCCTGGCGGATTATCGCCGAGAACGAGCACGCGTCCATGCACCTGCCGCAGCGGATGCACTTTTCCGGATCGACATAGGCGTGACCGTCGACCTTGCTGATGGCCTTTTTGGGGCATATCTCAATGCAGGGGTGCTCGATGCAGCCCTGGCAGCCGTTTGTGACCTTGATGATGTTGTCGGGACAGCGGTTGCAGGCGAATTTGATGACGTTGATGAGGGGCGGCTCGTAGTATTTTTCCGCGATGACCGTCTCCATAACGCTGTCGGAGATGTTGTTGTAAACGCCGAGCTTGCGCGTGTTGAGACCCATCGCAAGGCGCAGTCTTTCGCCTACGACGGCGCGCTCTATGAGCAGATTGTCCCTGAACGGGCCGATCTCGTCGGGGTCGCCGGGGCAGATCTTGTACGGCAGCTCCTCGAGCGTGCGCTCGTAGTTGTCGCTGCCCTCGTATGCCATCCGCGCGATCTCGGTGAACACCTCGTGCCTGATCCGGGTCTTGCCGGTCTCCATACCTCTCATGGCTTATCCTCCGATATGTCAGTGATTTTTCGCTTGACGCTGTTAGTGCCTTCGGGAGAATATTATACAATTTGCACCCTTTTGTCAACCTGTTTTCACCACTGCCGTGGGGGCGATTCGTTTTGAGATAGTGCCGATACATTTATTGCGGTGTCTCGGTTACGAGGGTGCCGACAAAACCATATCTGCCGCGCTATCCATGAGTGCAACCTTAGTCAGCACTCACGATAACAATGTAGGGGCGAGCATTGCTCGCCCCTACGGCATAGCTTGCACTTCCGACGAGAATGTAGGGGCGACCATTGGTCGCCCGCATGGTCAGCAGTTGCGGCTGTTTGAAATGTATAAAAGACAAGGCGGCGTAATTGCCAAGGCATTGCCTTCCCCTTGAGGGGAAGGTGGGTCGGAGCGAAGCGGAGAGCCGGATGAGGTGTTTAAAATCTTCCCTATAAGGCTCTAATTCACCTCATCAGTCACCTTCGGTGACAGCTTCCCCTCAAGGGGAAGCCAAGCCACTCGCCGTGGCGGGCAGAGCGCTACCGCCATTGGCGGTTGATTTCACTGCGGTGTCACGGTAACGGACTTCCGACTAAGACCGCACTCATGGGTAGCGTGGCAAATGCGGTTTCCTCCGCAGTCTCGTAACCGAGCACCCGCAAAAGCTGTATCCGCACAATCTCAAGGCGCTCTGCCCCTCGCGGCGAGCGAGCCGAGCTGACGCACTCACCGTATCGGTAAGTGCGTCAAGGCATAGTTAAAAAATCACATGAGCTTTTTGAACAGCTCGGTGAGCTCGGCGGGGGAGGTGTCGCGCGGGTTGCCGGGGCGGCAGGCGTCTGCATAGGCGCTCTCGGCGAGGAAGGGCAGATCCTCCTGCTTGAGCGCGTCGAGCTTCTCGGGGATGCCGACATCCACGGACAGCTTCTTCACGGCGTCAACTGCCGCGCGGCGGTACTCGTCCTGCGTCATCTCGTCCACGCCCTTGACGCCCATTGCGCGCGCGATCTCGCGGTACTTCTCGCCGGTGCAGGGCGCGTTATATTCCATCACGATAGGCAGCATCATTGCGCAGGCGACGCCGTGCGGGGTGTCGTAAACCGCGCCGAGCGTGTGCGCCATGGAGTGCGCGATGCCCAAGCCAACGTTCGAGAAGCCCATGCCGGCGATGTACTGGCCCAGAGCCATGCCCTCGCGGCCCTCCTTCTCGCCCGCAACGGACGAGCGCAGGTACTTCGAGATGAGCTTGATCGCCTCAAGATGGAACATATCCGTCATCTCCCACGCGCCCTTGGTGATGTAGCCCTCAATGGCGTGGGTCAATGCGTCCATGCCGGTCGAGGCCGTCAGACCCTTGGGCATCGAGCTCATCATTTCGGGATCGACAACGGCGATGATGGGCATATCGTGCGGGTCGACGCAGACGAACTTGCGCTTGCGCTCGACGTCGGTGATGACGTAGTTGATCGTGACCTCGGCCGCAGTGCCGGCGGTCGTCGGGATGGCGATGATGGGGACACAGGGCTTCTTGGTGTCGGCAACGCCCTCGAGCGAGCGCACGTCGGCGAACTCGGGGTTGTTGATGATGATGCCGATGGCCTTGGAGGTGTCCATGGGCGAGCCGCCGCCGATGGCGATGAGGTAGTCCGCGCCTGCGGCCTTGAACGCCGCAACACCGTCCACGACGTTTTCAATGGTGGGGTTGGGCTTTATGTCGGAGTATATCGCATAGCTGAGGCCGGCCTCGTCGAGAATGTCGGTGACGTTTGCGATGACGCCGTGCTTTAACAGTGTCGGGCCGCAGCAGATGAGAGCCTTTTTGAAGCCGCGCGCCTTGACCTCGGCGGGTATCTCGCGTATTGCGCCCGCGCCGTGATAAGAAGTCTGATTGAGCATGATTCTGTTAGCCATAATAATATTCTCCTTTCGGAATTTTTATCTGATTTACAACGAATTAGCTTCCTCTTTTTGGAGCGTTAATATTTTAACGCTTACTTGCGCCGGAGTCAATATGCGAAATGTTAAATTTCGATTATCATTCTGTAAACACGCTCGCCGCGTGGGGGCAACTGGCGTTGAGCCGATGCGCCTTTGGATTTTGCCGATACATTTTTTGCGCTTGCTCGGTTACGATTATTCCGACTAAACCATATGTGCCGCGCTTCCCGTGGGTGCAATTTTTGTCGGCAGTACCGGCAACAATGTAGGGGCGACCATTGGTCGCCCGCATGGTCGGAAATATCGGTTATTTGAAATGCCGAAAAGACAAGGCAGCGTAATTGCAAAGATATTGCCTTCCCCTTGAGGGGAAGGTGGGTCGGAGCGAAGCGGAGAGCCGGATGAGGTGTTTAAAATCTTCCCTATGAGGCTTTAATTCACCTCATCAGTCAGGCTTGCGCCTGACAGCTTCCCCTCAAGGGGAAGCCAAGCCACTCGCCGTGGCAGGCAGAGCGCCTTTGGATTTTGCCGATACATTTTTTGCGGTCGCTCGGTTACGAGGGCGCGGAGGAAACTGCTCGCCGCAGGGGCAGAGCGCCTTGACACCCCTACCTATACATCTATTGCGTCGGCACGGTTACGAAGCTGCCGATAAAACCGCAAAGCCGTCGCTTCCCGCGAGTGCCGACCAAGATCATACCTCAATAGTGCGTGGTAACTATGGTTTGGTCGGCACTTTCGATACCGTGTTCACGCAATAACAGTATCGGCAGGAGCATCAATGCGCATTGCCCCTATGGCCAATAGAGAGGATGAGGAGGATGACGGCGAGGCTGAGGGCGGGGAAAACGCGCTGCGAGAGCGTGCTGAGGCTCTGCTCGTCCGATGGCAGGAGCGCGGCGGCGAGGGCGGTCAGCCCCGCGCACAGGGGTATGACGAGCCGCCCGTTTTTCATGTCGAGCATCGGCGAAGCGGCCTTTTGCGGCGCACGGCCGAGCACGAGCCGCAGCAGATGTGCCGCCGCGCAAAGCTGCATCGAAAACACGACAAAATCCGACAGTACCCACAGCGCCGCGACGAGCGCATCAAGCCGCTCAAGCGACTGAAACAGCGTCACATCGCGCACCATCGAGAAAAACGGGTGCGAAAACCGCGCGGTCAGCGCCGCGCCGTAGATGCCGATCATCACCGCGCAAAATACCGTCAGCAGCAGGCAAACCGGCACGAGCCAGCGCGCGAAAAACGAAAATCTGCCGCCCTCGAGCGGCGTGTAAGCCTCCAAAA
Organism: uncultured Eubacteriales bacterium; assembly: GCA_900556535.1. Lineage (GTDB taxonomy): Bacteria > Bacillota > Clostridia > Oscillospirales > Oscillospiraceae > F23-B02. The sequence continues at coordinate 5,933 of USPI01000040.1, forward strand.
CCGCGGCGCACCAGATGACGCTGCCGTAGATCTCGACGACCGAGAGGCTGCCGAGAAAAATGTCGAAAACCGTCGCATCGCACAGCGGAAAAAGGTTTTTCGGGTCAACCGAGCCGAGCGCGAAGATGACGGCAAGCAGCATCACCGCCGTGAGTATGGGCGCAAATACCCTCGACGCGCGCGGCAGCGCTTTCACGGGACCGAGCGCCGCTGCCGTGCCGAGTGCGAGCATGGTCAGCATGAACATCCACGGCCCCGCCGCGGGGTAGATCGTCGAGTTGAGCCGATGCGCGCCCGTGCGCAGGATAAAGCCCGACGACAGCAGCAGATACGCCGCCGCGATGAGCAGCACAGCGCTGCCGAGGGCGCGTCCGTTCCTGCGCAAAATGAGCTCGCCCAGCCCCTCGTCCTCGCGCCGCGTTTTCATGAACGAGCAAAAGAATACTAAGAACAGAAGCAGCAGCGGCAGCGCACACAAGGGCGCGAGCCAGCCCGCATTCCCCGCAGCCTGCGCGGGCGCCTTGGGCAAAAGCCGCGTCACAGCCGCGAGCGACGCCACGAAGCACATCGCGCGAAGCTGCCGCCTGTCAAAGCCGCCGCTCATTGCCGTTCCTCCCGCAGATCGAGGTGGTAGCTGCGCTGAAGCTCGGCGGTGACCTCTACATTATAATATAATTGCCCCATACGCTCGGCAAAATCGTGCTGAAGCTCACGCGGCAGTTCGGCGGCAAGGTGCAGCGCGTCGCAGCCGGAGCCGAGCGCGCACTCAAGTACGCCGCCGACCCAGCCCTTTACGAGCTGCGCGAGCCTCGACTCAAGCTCTGGCACGGAAAACTCACCCTCCGCCTCGGCAAGCGATGCCTTGAGCCGGATTTTGACGTTGAGCCCCGCGAGCCCACCTGCGTCCGTGACGGGCTCAAGCTCACGGCTCACGCGGTCAAGCTCCGCCGTCGCGTCTCCGAGCGAAACGGCAAGCGTGCCCGTCTCGCCCTTCAAAATGCCAACGCCCGGGGCGATGGGCTCGGGTATTTCGCCCGCAGCCCTTCCTTTATATATAATAATGTAGCCGTCCGGCTCGATCGCCGTCTCCTCCGGCTCTGCCTCGGAGCTTGAGGAGGCCGCCGGCACGGTGCGCACCGCACAGATGAGCGCCGCGCCGTTCCGGTCAAGCGCGGATATTATCTGCGCCGCCGTGTACACCCGCGCCCTGCCGCTGAGGCTGAGATTTTCGGCAGCGGCGTGCAGCAGCCGCGAGGCATCGGTGGTCTCGCCGCCGCTGTGGAGAATGAGCGAGGCCGCCGAGCCGTCCTTGAGCGCAAATACGGGGACGCTCAGGCGAAACGCCGCGTCGCGCTCAAGGCAGTCGAAATATTTCGTCACGCCCGACTCGATCGCGCTCTGACCGAGAACGATGTACGAGCTGTGGCCGAAAAAGAGCTGCCGCCCCTCGCCGAAGCTCTGAAGCTTTTCCTGCGCGAGAGTTACGGAGGGCGCGTCCGCGCAAAGCCGCAGCGGCGAAAACTGCCCCTCGCCGTATTCCTCGGACACTCCGCTGCCCTCCGCCGCGACCGAGAGCGTCACGCCGCCGCTGTCGGACGAGTCAAAGCCCATGGTGCGCACGACGAGGAGCTGCGCGATGTCGCGGTAGTTTGAATATATGCTGCCGCCCGTGCAGCCTGTCAGCGCCAGTAAGACGGACATCAAAAGGGCGGCGAATTTTTTCCTCATGCCTGCTTCCTCCTGTCGGGAGTTCTGAGCTCCGGCTCGCGGAACTTGTCGTCCGGGAGCGGGCTGCGCAAAAAGGTGCGACGAAGATTTCTCCGTCCTCCGCCCGACCACGGCGCGGTGTAGTTGCGGCCGAAGGAATCTATCGTGCACAGATACCACACCGTGAGCGCCAGCGCGAGCACCACGCCGTACAGCCCCGCGGCTATCGCGGCGATGACGAGGGCAAAGCGGCATATCCTCAGCGCCGCGCCGAGATCCTGGCTCGGCTGGGCATAGCCCGCGATGCCCGCGGTCGCAACGACGATGACCGCGATGGGGGAGATGACCTTCGCCTCGACGGCGCTCTGACCGACTATGAGCGCGCCGATGATGCTTACCGTGTCGCCTATGGGGTCGGGCAGCCGCAGCCCCGCCTCCTGCAAAAGCTCGAACGCGACGAGCATACCCAGCAGCTCCAGCGCCGTCGAAAACGGCACCGCCTGCTTTGACGCGATGACCGACAGCAGAAGCTGCGTGGGTATCATCTCCTGATGGTACATCGCTATCGCCGTATAAAACGCCGGCAGCGCCAGCGCCAGCAGCACCGCGCCCCAGCGGATGATGCTCAGCGCCGAGGATACAATATAATTCTGCCCGCCCTCCTGCGGCACGCGCAGAAATTCCGGAAACGAAACGGGCACGAGAAACGCAACGGGGATGCCGTCCACGAGAAGCCCCACCCTGCCGTTGAGAAGCTGCCTTGCAAAGCGGTCGGGGCGCTCGGTGTGGATGACCTGCGGAAACATCGAGCGCGGGCGGTCGGTGACGTATTCCTCGATCATGCCCGTGGACAGCACGCCGTCAACGTCGATGGCGTCCAGCCTGCGCCTCAGCTCCGCCACGACCGCGGGGTCGGCTACGCCCTCGACGTACATGACGGCGGCTTGGGTGCGGCTCTTGCGTCCGAGCGTTAAGCCGCGGACCTTAAGAGCGGGAGTTGCGATACGCCGCCTCACGAGTGCCGTGCCTGTGCGCAAAACCTCGGTGAAGCTGTCCTTGCCGCCCTTGAGCGACTTCTCCATCGTCGGCTCGCTGATGGCGCGGCGCACCTGCTGCGATCTCACCTCGAAGGTCACCGCCTCGCCGCAGGGGAACACCACCGCGCACGAGCCGTGGGTGATGTCGTCCGTCACCTCGTCCGTGCTGCGCCGGTATTTTGCCTGCGAGCTGTACACCGTGCCGTCGAGCAGCGCCTGAGCGCTCACGCCGCGCCCCGTGCGCAGAAGATCCGTCAGCGGGCGTATGATGTCGCGGCTTATATCGCCGCCGCCCGCGATGCCGTCGAGCCAGCAGATAAATAATTGCCCGCCCGCGCCGGGGCTCGGCACGATGCAGCGCGACTGGAAATCGTCGCAGCCTGCGAAAATATCCTCAAGAGTTTTTCGGCACAGAGCTCTGCCGCAATTCTTTTTTTCGCGCCCGTCGGCTTTGCCGCCGTTTTCGCCCGCGCGCCTCGGAAATCTCAAATCAATCATATTGTTATTATGCGCAGTTAAAAACACAATATTTAGTGGTCAAAAAAGCCCGCGAAAAAAAGTTTCGAAAAACCGAAAAAAAGTGTTGACAAAGGGGGTTTCCGGTGGTATTCTAAGCAAGCACCTCGCGAGAGAGTGCAGCGTCGATGCGAGAGCGAAACGAAAAACTTAAAAAAGTTTGAAAAAAGTTCTTGACAAACGCAAGCCGATGTGCTATAGTAAATAAGCTACCCGCTGAGAGCGGTGAGCGAAGACGGTACCTTGAAAATTAGATAATGTAAGAACAGCTTATGCTAAATAAGCACCGGAAAAGGGTTCAAGTTCTTTGAAAAAAGAGCTTAAATTAATTTCTTTGAGAGCTAGAAAAGCAATCATAAAATGATTATATCTGTTTAGGCAGTTATGATACGATTTATAGAGAGTTTGATCCTGGCTCAGGATGAACGCTGGCGGCGTGCCTAACACATGCAAGTCGAACGAAGCACTGAGAGTTTGAGATTTCGGTCAAGAACTTTCTTTGACTTAGTGGCGGACGGGTGAGTAATGCGTGAGCAACCTGCCTTTCAGAGGGGGACAACAGTTGGAAACGACTGCTAATACCGCATGATATATTTGGATCGCATGGTCCGGATATCAAAGATTTATCGCTGAAAGATGGGCTCACGTCTGATTAGTTTGTTGGTGAGGTAACGGCTCACCAAGACTGCGATCAGTAGCCGGACTGAGAGGTTGAACGGCCACATTGGGACTGAGATACGGCCCAGACTCCTACGGGAGGCAGCA